>JAIPEK010000145.1 GCA_021737205.1 Desulfarculaceae bacterium | reverse complement strand
GCGGCCCTGTTTCTCCCTGCCGCCCAGCGGATTTCCAAGCGCGTGGGAGTTCCCGTATCCAGAATTCTCATGCCCATGGGGTTCTGTGCCATCATCGGCGGTACCCTCACCCTGGTCGGGGCGAGTCCCACCATCCTTCTCAACGATCTGATGGTGCTGGAAGGGGAAAAGCTCGAGCCGTTCGGCCTGTTTACGCAGACCCCCATCGGGATCTGTCTTTTGATTACGGCTCTTTTGTACTTTGTATTTTTCGGCAAGTTCATCCTTCCCTCGGCAAGCGGGGGGTCCAATGAAAAGGGCGCGACTGCCAACCTTCTGGAGGAATATGAAGGCCTTGAAAACATATTCGAACTTACGATCCCCGAATCTTCCAGCAAGTACGGAACCCTGGAAGAACTTGCCATCCGGGCGAAATTCCTGGTCAGCGTCATCGGTATCAGCAGTCATGAAAGAAAAGAGATGAACCTTGTTCCCAAAAGCAGTGACGAAATTGCGCCCGATGATGTGATTGCCGTGGCCGGAAGGAAACGTCACGTGGAGAAACTTGCAGAGGAATACGGCTGGCAGGTCAAGGAGGCATTGGATGAATTTGCTGAAAGCCTTGCCAAAACCAATGCAGGAATGGCGGAAACCATTGTCAGCCCGAGATCCGAACTGATCGGCAAAACCCTGAACGAGAGTAATTTCAAGGAACTTTTCGGGCTTAACCCCCTTGTGGTGTACAAAAACAACAAAAAATTCTACAGCGGCCTGACCAACATACGGCTGGAGATGGGAGATGCCATTCTTCTCCAGGGCCCCTGGGAAAAATTTCATATACTCAAAAACCGTCCCCAGCCGAGAGATCTCACATTCGCCACTCCGCTGGAAGGGGAAATTCTGCGGCCCCAGAAAGCAAAGCTGGCGGTCACATGGCTGGCAGTGGCCCTTGTTCAGATCATCTTTTTCAAAATCCAGTTGTCGGTGGCCCTCATGTCCGGGGCGCTGGGCATGATCATCACCCGTGTATTATCGGTGGACGAAGCGTACCGGGCGGTGGACTGGATGACGGTGTTCCTGCTGGCCGGCCTGATCCCCCTCGGCATCGCTTTTGAAAAAACAGGGACCGCGGCATTCATCGCCGAAGGGGTGCTGAACCTGATCGGAAATCCAGTTCCCATCGTGCTGCTCGGAGTAGTGGGCATCATGACCTCCTTTTTCACCCTGGTTATTTCCAATGTAGGGGCGACCGTCCTGCTGGTGCCCCTGTGCATGAACATGGCGGTCATGGCAGGGGGAGACCCGAGAATGGCCGCCCTTGTGGTGGGAATTTCCGCATCCAATACATTCGTTCTCCCGACCCACCAGGTCAACGCGTTGATCATGAGGCCCGGCGGATACCGAACGGTCGATTATGCAAAAGCAGGCCTGTTCATGACCCCCCTGTTCCTGATTGTTGAACTTACGGTCATCTACTTTTTCTATTGAATCAACTGAATACTGCAAGGAAGTTTTGATATGGCCATTGTAACGATTTCAAGAGGATGCTTCAGCCACGGCAAGGATATCGCACAAAAAGCAGCCGAACTGCTCGATTACGGATGTGTGAGCCGGGAAATCCTGATTGACGCATCCAGGCACTTTGATGTATCCGAAAAAAAACTGTTGACGGCTCTGCATGATGCACCGGGGATGCTGGACAAGTTCACCCACGGCACGGATGAGTATCTGTGCTATGCCAAAGCCGCCCTGGCTGAAAACGTGAGAAAAGATAATGTAGTATACCACGGGTACGGGGGGCATCTCTTGCTGCCGGACATTGCACATGTCCTCAAGATCCGGATTATATCCGACTTTGATACGAGGGTGGCATATACCATGGAAAAGGAAGGATTATCCTACGGCGAGGCAACCCGTCGAATCAGAAAAGAGGACGAGCACAGGAAAATATGGACCCGGACAGTTTTCGGGAAAAATCTCGAAGATCCTTTTCTTTATGATGCGGTGCTGAATATCGGGGATATGGGCATTGATGATGCAGCCGGCGTCATTGCCGATCTTGCGCGGAGTGAATCATTCAAAACCACACCGGAATCCAGGAAAAGCCTGGATGATTATGCAATCCGCTGCCATGCCGCAGCTTCCCTTTACAGGCTCCAGATCAGCAACGCCCAGGTTCGGGTGAATGATGCAGCCGTGATGGTGTATGTACCGCCCCGCCGAATCCGGAAAACCGCCCACATGACCCCCAAAATCGAACAGGATTTCGTGGAGAATGAAAAAAAAGCAGTGAATCGTTCCATAAAAGAGGAATTAAAAAAGATTCCCGGAGTCAATGAAGTGTACTGCAGTTTTGACGAGCCGTTTGTTCATTGATACGGTGGGTGGCAGATTTTGAATTTTCTGGATCTTTATCAGTGAATGCAATATAATTATCAGATGTGTTTATCTTTTTGTATGATTTATGAAAGGCGGTATTACCGGTTCTGATGAAGCTGACGCTGCGGCAAAAGGTATTTTTTCATTTTATCATCTTCACCGTGATCACCTGTACGGTATGGCTTTTAATCTATTTCAGTTTCAATGCACTGAACCGGAAAATTCAGCTGATCAATCAGAAAAACGATCTGTTCAACATTATTCTCGAGGCCCGCCGGTACGAAAAGAACTTTTTTCTCCGTCATGAAAAAAGCGATCTTGAAAAAGCCCTGTCCTATGTCGATCAGGCTGCATCCATGCAGCAGCAGATCGAAAACAGGTTTACCGGCTATATCCATGATCCCGAACTTCTCAGGGAAAGAACCCGGGAAATCCGGTCCTACCGGGACCTGACGGCCGGTTTTCTGAAAAAGATGGACGAGGCGGACTCCATAGGCGCCCGTGATCTCAAGGAGGCCCGGCTTGATTTTCAGAAAAAGATTGTCAGCCTGGGAAGAAGGATCACCTCCGAGACCGAACGCATCCAGGACATTGAAAAAGCCCGGCTTTACAATCTTCTCGAAGAGTCCAAAAAATATCTGCTGATCTCTCTTTTCGTCTTTATCCTGCTGGCCGTGATCACGGCCTTCTTTCTTGCCGTCAACGTGGGAAGACCGCTCAAGGTCATTGAAAACGGAATTAAAAAGATATCCAGGGGAGACTACTCCAAAATCCCGCAGATCAACACCGGTGATGAATTTGAATCCCTTGCGCAGAGTCTGAACAACATGATTTACGAGCTCAATAAAAGAAGTGACCAGCTTCTTCAGGCGGAAAAAATGTCTTCTCTGGGTACCTTGACCTCGGGAGTCGCCCATGAACTGAATAACCCGTTGAACAACATCTCCACCTCAGTCCAGATCGTGCTCGAGGAGATGGATGAGCCGGATGATACCGAGTATAAAAAAGAGCTTCTGAAAGAGACCGAGCACCAGGTGGACAGGGCAAGGGATATCGTAAGGGCGCTTCTCGAGTTTTCCCGCCAGAGCGAGTTCTCTTCCGGTGAACAGAACTTCAGGAAACTGGTTGACAACACCATGCATCTGATCAAGGGGGACATTCCTTCAGATATTGAGCTGAACATCCACGTACCCGACGACATCAACGTGAAAATCGATTCCAGCAGAATCCAGCAGGTTCTGATAAACCTGATTCTCAACAGCATTCACGCCATGGAGGACGGCGGCACCCTGGATGTTACGGCGTTTGAAAACGAGCGGGACGAGACGTTCACCTTCAAGGTAAAAGACACGGGAAAGGGAATCGACAAAGAGAACATCAAAAAAATTTTCGACCCGTTTTTTACCACCAAAGAGGTGGGCAAAGGGTCGGGACTCGGCCTTTCCATCATTCACGGGATCATCGAACGGCACGGCGGCACAATCGAGGTTCAAAGCGAGCTCCAAAAGGGCACGGAATTTACAGTTTGCCTGCCGAAATAAGAACCATGCAGAGGCGTTTTTATGTCTGAACTCATTCTTGTGGTGGAAGACGAAGAGCTGGCCAGAAAAAACATGGCCCATATCCTGAAAAAAGAAGGTTATGAAGTGACCACGGCGGACAGCGGGGTTAAGGCCATACACCTGCTTGAATCCACGGAATTTGATCTGGTGATCACTGATTTGAAAATGAAGCAGGTGGACGGACTCGAAATTCTAAAAAAGACGAAATCGGTCCAGCCTTTGACCGAAGTGATCATGATAACGGGCTACGCCACTGTGGATTCCGCCGTCACCGCACTGAAAGACGGCGCCTACCACTATATCGCCAAACCCTGTAAAAACGATGAAGTCAGGCGGATCACCAGGGAAGCGCTGTTGAAAAGGCAACTGCAGCTTGAAAACATCGAATTGAAAGATACACTGAAAAAGGAGAGGAAAAGTTCCGCTGCCATTATCGGCAAAAGCCCGGCAATCAGCAGGGTGAAAAAGACGATCGCCCAGATCGCCCCCACGGATGTAAACGTGTTGATCCTCGGGGAGAGCGGGACGGGGAAAGAGCTTGCGGCAAAGGCACTGCATGAAGGAAGCGCCCGGTCCGGCCACAAAATGGTTGCCTTCAACTGCGGGGCCTTTTCCGAGGAGCTTTTGGCCAACGAGCTGTTCGGCCATGAAAAGGGGGCGTATACCGGGGCTAATGCAGTCAAGGAAGGGCTCATTGAAACCGCGGACAAGGGAACCGTTTTTCTTGACGAAATCGGGGATATGCCTGTTTCCATGCAGATCAACCTTCTGCGGGTGATCCAGGAAAAGGAAATGATGCGGGTGGGAGGCATGCAGCCCATTCCCGTTGATGTTCGTTTTATCGCCGCCACCCACAGGGATTTGAACAGGGAAGTCAGCAAAAGGCGTTTCCGGCAGGATCTTTTTTACCGGTTGAATGTCGTATCCATAGAACTTCCTCCGCTCACTGAAAGAGAGGGGGATATCCCGCTTCTGGCCTACCATTTTCTTGCCTTGAAGACAAAGGAAATGAACAGGGAAATCAGGGAGATCAGCCGCGA
This sequence comes from Desulfarculaceae bacterium, assembly GCA_021737205.1. GTDB lineage: Bacteria > Desulfobacterota > Desulfobacteria > Desulfobacterales > Desulfobacteraceae > JAIPEK01. Next base: position 1,190 of record JAIPEK010000145.1, on the reverse strand, counting down.
AGCGCTTGACCTTCTTTGCCGGTACAGCTGGCCGGGCAATGTCAGAGAGCTCGAGAACATTATCGAACGGGCGGTGGCCCTGGAAAGGGATACCGTGATCCATCCCGCCTCTCTTCCCGAATATATCACCACCATGGCCATTGAAACCTATCGGTACTCCTCTTCAAACAAGATTCCGTCTCTCGAGGAGCAGGAGAAAAACTATATCAAATGGGTCCTGGACCAGTGCGGATGGAACAAAACCAAAGCCGCAAAAATCATGGGAATCGACCGGGTCTCCCTCTGGCGGAAGATCAACCGCTACAACCTGGGGCAGGAATAAAAATATCCCCCTCAATCCTTTGCCCCGGAATTGTTTCGTGCGATCGCCCTGTGCCGTCTTTTTCCCCATCTTGACAAAAATCGCACAAATCATTATTTTAGACGTTTACCAATCCGAAAACAAAGGAGTTCCATATGCCGATATATGAATTCAAATGCACCAAGTGTGAGGAATTTTTCGAAGTCATTTCCAAAAGTTCGTCCGAGGAAAGTGAAGTCAAATGCCCCAAGTGCGGATCCCAGCAGTTCGAGCGAGTGGTGAGTACCATGAACTATAAGATGGGCGGCGCAAAAGGAGCGCCCGCAGGTCCCCGCAAACAGGAGAGAAACTGTTCCCAGGGCTCCTGCACCACCTACACGGTGCCGGGCGAAGCGTAACCAGCAAAAACGAGAGGAATGCGCCATGACTGATCATGCCGTTTTGACCATTGAAGGGAAAGAGTACAGACTGCCGGTCATCGAGAGCACTACGGGCGAAAAAGCCATTGATATCCGGCAGCTCAGGCAAAAGAGCGGATGCATTACGTTTGATCCCGGATATGGAAACACCGGCAGCTGTAGAAGCGCCATCACTTTTATGGACGGAGAGAAAGGGATTCTGCGTTACCGGGGGATCCCCATTGAAGAGCTTGCCGAAAACTCGACCTTTGTGGAGACGGCGTTTCTTCTCATCACCGGAAAACTTCCCATCCGCAATGAACTGACCAGTACCCGGGTGATGCTCAACGATTACTCGCTTCTGCACGAGAGCATGAAGTACTTTTACCAGAATTTTCCGGACGGGGCGCATCCCATGGGCATTCTTTCGGCAATGGTCAATGCCATGAGAAGTTTTCATCCCGAACTTGTGGACCGGGAAGAGGATATGC
>JAIPEK010000144.1 GCA_021737205.1 Desulfarculaceae bacterium | reverse complement strand
GCCCGGTCAATGGTTTCGATCACCCCGCGCTGGAACGCCGTGTATTCTGCATCGGTTTCAAACCGGGCGATGAAGATAAAGTACAGGTTCGTTCCCTGGGGATAAAAGTGGGAGGAATGGGTCATGCAGACGGTCTGCGGCCTTGATTTGATGTACTCTCTCACTTCCCGGTATACCTGCTGGAGGTTGGACCACTTCACCGAGGTTTCAAGGGTGTCGATGCAGATGCCGAAGTCGGCAAGGTCCTCCCGCATGTACGGATCTTCGAACCGGCCGTGTTCCCATTTACGGGTCGGGTAGCCTGTGATATACATGCCGCCTTGCTGTTTCGCGATTTTTTTCATGCTCCTTTGCACGTTCCGGGCGTGCGTTTTCTCCCCTTCGGTATGGCCGATACAAAGACACCGTTCCCCGGGCCTAAACCCCCTTGCTTTCATGAAGCGGTCGATCAGCGTATTCTCGATCCCGTAAAGTTTCAATGCCACATCGGTTTCTTCCGCATCCGATATCCGCAACACCGAAGGAACTCCGGCCTCTGCCTGTGAAATTTCCCTGCAGGCGTTTACCGCCTGATCAAACGAGGGAAACACGAATGAAAAATATTTCCGGTTTTCCGGCATGTACCGGAATATTTTCAGCTTCAGCTTTACCAGGATCCCGAACGCCCCTTCGCTTCCCAGAAACACGGAATCCAGATCCGGCCCCGCTGCAGAAGCGGGAAAATCATGGGTGCGAATCCGGCCGGCCGGCGTGATATACTCCTGGCTGATCACCAGGTCCTTTGCGTCCCCGTAGTATGTGGAGGCCTGGCCCGACCCGAGGGTGACCACCCACCCGCCTGCCGTGGAATACTCGAAAGACTGGGGAAAGTGCCCGCAGGTATACCGGTTTTCCGCCTGGAACAGGGATGGGGCGTCGTTCAGGGTCTGCTCCAGGTCCGGCCCGAAGATCCCCGGCTCCACTGTCACGGTTTGATCGGTTTCATTGATCTCGAGCACCCGGTTCATGTGGGTGGACATCACCAGGGTGACCCCGCCTTTCGGGGTCTGGTGGCCCAGGGTTACGGACGACCCCCCGGAATATGCATGAATCGGTATATGTCGTGCGTTGCAAATCGCAAGCACGGCTTCCACGTCCATGGCATCTCTCGGGTGGACCGCCGCATCCGCAACCTTTTCCGCATGCCTTTTTCGCAATTGAGACGCCTCTTCCACGGTTTTGCCGGAAGCGTATTTCACCCGGGCGTACGGGCCTGTCTCCACGTTCTTTTCCCCGACCGCCGCTTGAATTTCCTCCACCGCGGAAAGGGGGATTTTCATGGCAGGGACTTCCTCCACCACTTCATTGCCCAGGGGAATCGACTGCTTTTGAAAGTCATCATCCGTCAGGGAGAACGTTTCCTTGACAAGCCGGTACAGCCGGCGGTTGGGATGCTTGAACCGATCCGGCGCCCCCCACTTGAATATGGATCGGAAACTCCCTTCGGCAGGCGGTGTGTGGATCCAGTCCGGTTCAAATTCGTTTCGGGCCATGGTGGTTTATTCCTCCGTTTTGATGTCCGGCCGGTCCGCCGGGTATCCGGTGATCTCCCGGATTTGTTTGTACAAGGGTTTCAGCGCATCATACATTTTCCGGTACACCTTCCGGTACAGCCGGTCATACAGGTCCGCGGCGGCACTGTCCGGCAGAAACCGTTTTTCATACCGGACCATCTTTTCCACTGCTTTGTGCACATCCGGGTAATATCCGAGTCCGGCCGCCGTGACAATGGCCGCCCCCAGTCCGGAGGTCTCGCCGGTGTCCCCCCTCACCAGGGGGCGGTTGAACACGTCCGCGGATATCCGGCATATGTGATCGCTGCGGGAGGCGCCGCCGGATACGGCAAGCTGTGTAACCCTGCGGCCGGATTTGGACTCGATCCGCTCCAGTCCTTCCAGAAGGGCGAACGCAAGCCCTTCGATCACGGCCCGGTACACGTGGGCCCGGGTATGGACATCCCCGAATCCGATGATGGCGCCCTTGGCGTCCGGCTCTGCGAGTCCCGGACTCCAGAAAGGCTGGAGCACAAGGCCCATGGCTCCGGGTGCGGTCTCTTCCAGGAGCCGGTCCATCAGAACTTCCGGGGCAAGACCGTCCTTTCCGGCCTGTACGGTTTCCGGGTGGGCGAACTCGTTCTTGTACCAGGTGATCATCCAGTAGCCCCTGAAAATCTCCACCTCGGGATTGTAGCGGCCGGGTACAGGCGACGGATAGGCCGGCATGAACCGAAGCGGCTCGAAATATGTGGAAGAGGTGGTCTGGACGGTAGCTGTGGTGCCGAAACTGAGAGATGCCGTTTCAGGTCCGCACACGCCCATTCCCACGGTCTCGCATCCCTTGTCCGAACCGCACGCGATCACCGGAATTCCCTCGGTAAGACCGGTCTGCCGGGCCGCCTCCGCGGTGACGGAACCGATGGCCTCCCCGGGCTCCACCACCCGGGGAAGCTTGTCCCTGCCCACCGGGAAAAGAAAGGAAGAGACATGATACCGGCCGGCCCATTTTCTTTTTTTGTAATGAAACGGCACATGGCCGATCTGGGAGGCTGCCGAATCCTTGAACGCACCGGTCAGCCTGTAATTCAGAAACCCCGATACCTGCAGGTACTTTGCGGTTTTCCGCCAGATGTCCGGTTCGTTCTGCATGATCCAGTTGCACTTGCCGTCGGCCCGGGCTCTCATGACCACGTCCAGGGCGCCCACCGACCTTGCTGCCGCACGGAGCACCCTGCCGGGTCGGAAAACCGGGGCCGACTTTCTCTGGTCCAGCCACGTGATCGCCGGCCGCAAAGGTTCTCCCTGCCTGCTGCAGCAGATCATGGTGTTCCGCTGGGCGGCCACCCCGATACCGCAGATTCCGCCGAACAAGTCAGCGTGACGTTCCTTGAGGGCAAGACATCCTTTGCACAACGACTGCCAGTACACATCCGCATCCTGTTCCGCCCGCCCCGGTTCCGTGCTGAAATACGGTTCGTACTCGATTTTTTCCCCTGCCAGGAGCCGCCCTTCCATGTCGAACAAAAGTGTCCGAAGGCTCTGGGTACCGCAGTCCACGGCAAGCACGACCTCATTCATCCGCACCTCCGGTGGGCGCCTTTTCGGGAAAAGGGGCGAAAAATTGCCGGTGGATCCGCCTGTACCGCTCGATCTCCCGCTCCCAACGGGCGGCGTCCCATCCCAGGTTTTCTCCGGCAAGCTTTTTCACGGTGTCCATGATGTCCATGCCGCCGTTTTCCAGTACAATGCCCAGCCGCAGCCTCCGCAGCATGAGATCGTCCAGGTGCCGGACGGTGGGGTCCCCGGACGCAATCTCGATTTCCGCAAGCACTGTTTCCGAATGCCCGACAGGCACGAGAAGCTTTCGTCTCTCCAGGTCTTTCATATCGACAGGGCCGCCGTATCGACCCAGGATTCTTCGCTCCACCGGGTTGAGGGAGTGGGCGGCTGCAGGAAACACACAGGTTTTCCTGTTGATTCGGATGGAATGGGGAAATCGTGACTTTGCTTTTTTCACCACATCCCAGGCCAGTTTGCGGAAGGTGGTGAGTTTCCCGCCTGTTGCGGATATGATCCCGTCCGATTCCCAGACCAGGTGTTCCCTGGATTCGTCAGACGGCTTTGCATCCTTGCGGCTGATCACGGGCCGCAGACCGGAAAAGCTCGACACAATGTCCTTTTGTTCTATTCCGCTTTCCGGAAACACCGCCTTGACCCCTTCCAGAAGATACTCTCTTTCATTCGCCCTGATGGAAAGGTCGGTCGAAGAGCCGGCGTCCAGATCCGTGGTTCCGACGAGCAACACCCCTTCCCAGGGAATCAGAAAAACCGGGCGGCCGTCCGCAGGATGGATCAGCGAGACCGCGGACGGCAGATCCAGTGCGGTCTTTTTGACTAGGATATGGCTGCCCTTGAGCGGCCGTATCCTGAGGTTCCGATCCGGCAGCGGATGAAACCGGTCCGCCCGGATCCCCGTGGCATTGATCACAAGTTTTGCCTCAAGTTCCCGCTCGTTTCCGGTGATCCCGTCTTTCACCTGCACGATCCGTTTTCCGGAAGCAGAGGACGGCTCTATCCCGGAAACCGTACAATAGTTGCGGGCGGATGCCTTGGGAAACTTCAACCCTTCATGGACCAGGCGGGCCACCAGGAGCGCATCATCCGTAGTGGCATCCAGAAATGAGTACCCCCCGGTCAGGCCTTCCGGTTTCAGGCCGGGAAGCCGGCACAGCATGCGGCCGGGATTTGAAAACGCGTGCCGCTTTTTCAACGCCATCAGATCGTAAAGAAAAAGCCCGGCCCCGAGCGAGAATTTGCCCGGAGAACGGTTTTGATAAAGCGGCATGACGAATTCCACCGGTTCCACGAGCCCCGGGGCCTCCTGCAGAAGTCTCTCCCGGTGGTGTACCGACTCCAGGGTCAGCAAAAGGTCCCCCTGTTTCAAATACCGCAGTCCGCCGTGAACCAGTTTGGATGATTTGCTGGAAGTGCCGGAGCCGAAATCCCCCTGTTCCAGGAGACAGACGTCAAGGCCGGTTGCGGAAAGTTCCCGGAATATTCCTGCGCCGGTGATACCGCCGCCGATGATGACCACATCGAAATCGCCGTTTCCCATACACCTCCTTGTTTGTAATCCTTGTTCACCTTACACGAATGCTGTTTAAAATTCAATCAGGGGATTATTCAGGACAATTCCATGGCTTGAAATCAAGGGTTCCATCCCATATAATCAAAGTTTTAAAACAGGAACAGGAGCGAGACATACATGGACCGGCCGTACCGGATCACGGCGATTATCGGCACTTACCGCAAGGGTGGAATGATTGACAAGGCAACCCGGGAGGTTCTCCGGGCTGCCGAAGCACGACGGAACGCGAAGATCTCAAGGATTTACCTTATCGAGCGGAAAATCGAGTTCTGCACCAACTGTCGGCGGTGCACACAGGAAACCGGGGAAAACCGGGGAGAATGCATCATTGAAGACGACATGAACGCGATCCTGGATGAGATCGATCGGTCCGACGCAGTGATACTGGCCTCTCCCGTGAACTTCGGCACGGTCACCGCGGTGATGAAACGGTTCGTGGAGCGCCTGATCTGCCATGCCCGCTGGCCCTGGGGCGCGAACGCCCCGAAGCCGCGCAATGGGGGAAAGGATCGGCATGTCGTAATCCTTATGTCCTCGGCCGCACCTTCTTTTTTGACAAGGCTTTCCGGGTGTGCAGCCGGACCGTTGAAAGATGCGGCGAAACTGATGGGAGCCGGCGGAATCGATATGATGTTCATCGGACTTGCCGCAGGGAAAAAGCATCCCTCCCTGCCGGAAAGAGCGAAACGGAAGGCCCGGCGGATCGGAAGAAACCTTTCCTGACAAATCGATCCGGGGAGTTTTTCCCGTGAACCGCTCGGCTATCCGGCCCCGGAGCAATCCGTAAAATCGAGCAGCACCTTCAGCGCATCCGGTTCCCCGGCCCGGCGGAACGCCTCTTTTGCCTCATGAGCCGGGAACACATCAGTGACAAGCCGGGAAAGCGGCATATCGGGAAATTTTCTCAGCACATCCACCGCCTGCCTGAAGTCCCCGCACCTGGATCCCAGGATGGTAATCTCGTTGACCACGGCTTTTGACAGGTTGAGACGGGCCGGGTCGTTCACCGTGGATTTGAGCACCACCGTGCCCAGGGGACGGCAAAGGTCCAGCGCTTCGGTGAGCCCGGAGGGTGATCCCGTGGCCTCCACCACCAGGTCGGCATCCGGCGGCGGGTTTTCCTCCTTTGCAACCGTTCGAAGCTCTTTCCATGCGGCGAGCGCAAGCTTCTCGTCGTGGCGTCCGGAAAGCGTCACATGCTCCATGGCCGTTGCAAGGGCCCAGGCACAGAGAATTCCGAGTTTCCCGTCCCCCAGGACCACCGCATGGCCGTCCCTGTCGATGTCCACCTGTTCGATGACCCGGCAGGCAGCGGCAAAGGGCTCGATCATCACTGCAGACCGGTCATCCAGGAACGCCGGAATTTCCACCAGGTTGGAAACAGGCAATGTCACATATTCGGCCATGCACCCATCCAGCCCCCGTATCCCGATGCTCTTACGGGAACGGCAGTGGGCGGTCACCCCTTT
>JAIPEK010000143.1 GCA_021737205.1 Desulfarculaceae bacterium | reverse complement strand
GCCGCTTTCGGAAATCGAAAAACAGGCCGTTCTCAGCACCCTTGAATCCACGGGAGGCAACCGGAGTGAAGCGGCCAGGCGCCTGGGAATCACCCGGAAAACACTTCTGAAAAAACTCAAGCAGTATAACGTGGACTGACCGTTATTTTTTCCGCAGCTGCTTGATGGCAAACACCATGCTCACCCGCATCCGTTCGAATGCTTCGGCAAGGGCACCGATTTCGTCCTTGGACTCCTTGGGGATCTCTATATCGAGATTGCCCACGCTGATCCGGTCGGCAAGATCGGTCAGGTTGGCGATGGGGGAGACCACCATCTGCTTGACCACAAAGAACACACAGGCAAATACAGCCAGCAGCAACGCCACCGCGGTGATGACGATATTGATCATGGATCTTTGAAGCTGCTCTTTGAGGAACTTGGACGTGAAAAAGACCTCTACGTATCCGATTTCGTCCTCGCCCTTTACAATCGGTTCCCGCTCCTTTGCGTAACTGCCGGTCACGGGGGCGTCATTCTTTACGATCCCCCACTGGTCGTCGCGTTTGAATCCCATGTAGACCTTTTTCCCGTTCCGGTCGATGAGATTGATGGCATAAATCCGTTTGTCCATCATTTCGGACTTCAAAGATTCGCTCAGAATTTCATCATCCAGGGCCCAGAACGCTTCCACCAGGTAATTGGAAAGGCGCTGGCTGACAATTTCGGAGGCGTTTTCGATCTTCTCGTTCATGTCCTGTTTGATGGTGTAGTAGTTCACCGCTGTAAATCCGCCCATAATGAGAATAATCAGGGGAATCAGCACGGCATTCATCTTGACCTGCAGTCTCCGGCTGAAAGGTACTTTCCGGGTTTCCGGTTCCGAAGAGTCGGCGGGTTCTTCAGCCGGTTCATTCGCAGTACGCTGTACATCCGGATCATCTTTGGACAGATAAGGGGCCAGAGCATTGGAATGACCGCAGCTTTTGCAGGCGAAACTGGCATTACCGGAACGGACGATATTCGGATCAAGCTTGTACTCTTTCCCGCAGGATTCACAAACGACATGGATCATTATGTCATCTCCTTGGATATAATTTTTGAGCGGACCTCCCCAATACTACAATATACGCTCCTTCGCTATCAAAACTTTCACGGCGTGTCAACAACAAAAAGATTCTACAGCTCATGGACAAATGGCCGAAGGGCGCCGGTGTTTTCCCCTGCAATATCTACAAAATGACGGTTGTGGGTAAAGAAGATCACCTGGGTTTTGCCGGACAATTCACCCAGGACCTGGAAAGCCGCTTTTGCCCGTTCGCCGTCAAACTGCACAAGGATGTCATCCACGATAAACGGAAGCGGCTCGAAAGCGTGGATGTACTTTTCAATGCTGGCGATCCGCAATGCCAGATAGAGCTGATCCCGGGTGCCGGAGCTCATACCTTCCGGGAAAACCGACTCCCCGGTCCCGGATCTCACACCGGCAATGGCGGCTTTGTCCGATCCGGTGAAATCGACGCGGATGTGGTCGAAACCCTGCAGGGTAAGGGTACGGAATATTTCTCCGGACCGGGTGAGAAGCTGTTCCTGGTTTTTTTCCCTGAACCGTTCCACCGCCTTTTGCAAAAGGGCGGAAGCCACCTTCCAGGCGGCATACTGTTCCGTGTACGTTTCAAGCTGTGAAAGAAGGGATTCCTTGTGCTCCAGAAGATCGAGCGCTTTGGAAGAACCGTCCATTGCGGCAAGCTCGGTCTTTTTTTCACCGGTCTTTCTGTCCACTGCCGCTTTCGAGTTTTCAAGCTCCCTCAGATCCCCCTCAAGGGTCCGGATCTGCGGCTCAAGGTCGTCCGGGTCATAGGACAACACCTCCCGGGTAAACTCCTGAAGGGTACGTCCCCTGCTGTGGCGGTGGATTTCTTTTTCCCGCTGCTCCAGCTCCCGTTTCAGCTTGGTTTGTTCCTCCACCTCTCTTTCGGCTGCAGACAGCATTGAATTCAACATCTCCACATCGGCACGGGCATCCGCCCCGGGTTTTACGTAGCCCATTTCTCCCACAAGACGGGCCACCCTGGTTTCAAATTCCGTTTTTTCCCTTTCGATCCGGCCCAGCCTTCCCCGTGTCCTTTCAAGAGCGCTGATTTTTTCAAACAGGGCCCGGTGTTCCTCCAACATCTCGGCGGCAAGTTCCGGGGATGCATCTTTTGAAAGCCCGAGCGGGGCCACAAGTTTTCCCCAAGCCTCCTTTTTCGTGCCGATCCGCGTTTCAAGGGCTTTTTTCCTCTCAAGAGCGGAATTCAAATCCGCCGTAAGGTCGGCAATCTCTTTTTCCAGGAAAGCGGCATCTTTTTCCATGCCCCTGAATTGTTCCACTGCTTTTCCGCCGTACCGGACAAGCGTTTCAAGCGAGGCTTCTTTTTCCGGTTCCTTTCCGTAAATTTGCGCCAGATGATCAGAGAGTTCTTTTTTCAACTCTTCGATCCGGTCTTTGTCTTTTCCGGCCTGAACCTTCTTTTTGCCGATCTCCCGCATCACGGAAGCTGCATTCCGGTACCGGAGCAGCCAGTGGCGCATATCCGCAGGAGAATCCGGGTTCACCGGCGCCGCCTCCCAGATTCTTTGCCACTCCAGTGTCAAGCTTTCCATACGGGCCGATATCTCTTCTTTCTCCTTCTCGAGTGACTTTCTCTCCTTTTCCAGTTTTTGCTTCTGCGACCGGGCGGACGCCTTTTTGGCGGCCTGATCCGAGATGAGCCTGAGCCTGTCCGACATATCATCCGCCTGGCGGACACTGTGTTCGTATGCACTTTCGATTCCGTCACAGCCGTGGAATCGTTCTGCGAAAGCGTCCGCCTCGGCCCGGGCTTGTTGCCGGCCGGAAAGAAGTTTCCTGATGATGATCCAGCCCCGGTCCCTGGTTTCACGAAGATCGGTGAGTTCTTTTTCCGTGGGCACCGGCCCGGAAAGCTCTATGACACTGAGCTCCATCTCGGCGGCGGCGATTTCCCTGTCCTTGGCGGAGAGTTTTTCCCGGATACCGCCCATGGCCGTTTCCAAGTCACGGAATTCCTTCTCGTATGTTTCAATGGCTTCCATGGGCGGAACCTTGATGTTGAAAAACCGTTCCGGGTCTTTTTCGAATTCCTCTCCCAGGCCCTTGAGATACATGAAATTGTCCTGGAACTCCCGGTTCATACTCTCGATTTCTTCGAGCTTTTCCCGGTATCTGTGCTCTATGCTCCCCTCGTCCAGCGCCTTTTTCATGCAAGCTTCAAGGGATTTGTAATCCGGAACCCGCACGGCCTTTTCCGACTTTTCCTTCAAGTCTTTGATTTTCCGATCTTTCCGGGCTATTTCCTTTTCAAGTCCGTCATATTCAATCAAAAACCGGGACAGTTCACCACCCTCCTTTTTGATGGAGAACTCCCGTTCTTTTGAAACCCTCAGACTTTCGGCCTCTTCTATGGGAATATCCCTGCCCAGCCGCCGGAGAATGTCAACAGCCTCCCTTTGAAACCCTTCCAGGTCGGATTTGAGCCGAACCTTTTCTTTTGTGTTCCGGTCTATGGCTCCCAGTTCCTGGTAGAGAGCCGTCACGGGCTCCTTTCTGGAAATGATCTTATCGTTCGCCCCTTTTGAATCCGTATCTCTTCGGGCCATGGTGTCCAGCTTTTCCAGGATTTCCCGCCGCCTTGCAATGGCGTCAAAGGAGTTGAAAATCCGCTGCAGGTGGTTAAGCCGTTTTCTTTTTTCCCGGATTTTTGAAGAAAGATCATCCGCCTTGCTTTCAAAGTCTTTCAGCGCGGTATAGGTTTCCTCGTATTCTTTTTCGGAAAGCTGTTCCCGTGCAATTTCTTTTTTAAGCCCTGAAACCGCGGACACGGTTTCATTGATGACCGGGTTTTTCCCTCCTTTTTTAAACAGCGCCTCGGCTTTTTGGGCAAAATCGGTCTGGATGCGTCTCAAATCGGCAAGCCCGGCGCCTGCCGAGAAAAGAATCTCCCCTGTGGCGCCTTCTCCGTTGAGAATCTCCCGCCCGCCCCGGACAAGGGTTTCATGGTCAATCCCGAACATGGTTTCAAACAATTGCGGCTCGATATGGCCCATCATTTCACCGGCTGTGGATTCATCCATGGGGGTTTTGTCATCCGGATACGTCAGGGATACCTTGCGGGCCTTTCTGCGGATGAACGAAAGCTCTCCGCGGTCTTTGGACTCTATGGTGCCCCCGATTCTCAGCTTCCGGTAGGGGTGGATGAAGTCGTCCGCCGACTGCTCGGGAATACCGAAAAACAACTGTCTCAACGCCCTGAGCGCCGAGCTTTTCCCGGCCTCGTTGGGCCCGTATATGATATGATAATCCGTGTCCGGTCCGTCAAATTCGAGTGATCTGTCTGTAAACGGGCCGAACGCCGTCAGATCCAGTCTTTTGATTCTCATTGATTCGTGTTTCCAGGGGTTTGCCCTGAAATCCTGTTCATCAGAATGTCTTCGGCCCGGTCGAGTACCTCGGTGAACCACTCGGATTCTTGATCCGAACGGAGACCCAGCCGTTCGGAAAGTTCCACCGGCAGTTTTTTCAAAAGCGGGTCGAGCTCCTTGAAAAGCTTTTCGGACAAGTTCCCTTCCCCCCTTGCCTCACTGCAGACGGCATGGATTTCCGACACCGCAGGCAGTTCGGACAGCGTCCTTTGTCTTTGTGCATATTCAAACGCGACTTTTTCGATCCAGATCCGGCCTTGGCCGATTTCCACCGCGCCTGCCCGGATTTCGTTGGTCCACTTTTCCTTTGATGCCTTGAGCCCGGTGAGTTCGGAAGAAACATCCGTGACACAAACCCGCACGGCGATAAACCGGTCTTCGGACAAGTGCCGGATTTGATCCAGTACTGCATCCACTATCTCAAGTTCCGTGGAAAGTCCCTGTGCGCTCAGGCTGAGCCTCTCCCACCGGATGCGGTCAATGGCATGGAACTTCAGGTCCGTATGTCCAGCGCCCGGGACAGTGATCTGCATGCATCCTTTTTCCCCGTCCTCTTTTGCATGCCTGCCCTGTATGTTGCCGGGAAAAACGATCAGCGGATCCCGGCTGACAATCTCCCGGGTGTGCACATGTCCCAGGGCCCAGTAGTCATACTCTTTTGATTTCAGGTCTTCCGCGCTGCACGGGGCATAATTCTCGTGCCCCTGCCGGCCGGTCAGGGATGTGTGCAGCATGCCGATATTGAAACAGCCGGAAACACGATCCGGGTATCCAAGGCTCATGTTTTCCGTCACCGACTGCGTGGGGAAACTTCTGCCGTGAACGGCCACACCGATGTCCTCGATTGTGACGGTTTCGGGTCTTTCCGCAGAGAACACGCGGACATTGGCCGGAAGGCGGAGGGACCGGGTAATCCTGCTTTTTGCATCATGGTTGCCGAGCACGATAAAAACCCGTATGTTCTCGGCGGAAAGGCGGGCCATTTGGGAGATGAAAAAAAGGCCCGTGTTGTAGTCCGGCCAGTCCCCGTCGTACAGATCACCGGAGATGATAACAAAATCCACTTTTTGCTCGATGGCAAGATTCACCAGGTCTGTCAGGGATTTCCGGACGGCGGATCGTAACAGGTCCACGGGGGCGCCTTCGTACTTTTCAAGGTTCAAAAGCGGGCTGTCCAGGTGAATGTCTGGCGCGTGAATGAAAGAAAATCGGGTCATGTCGGTTTTTCTTATCCTGTGCACGTTCGGGTTTGGCCGGGGCGAGACGGTCCTCTCCGGTTTCCCAAAGGAGTGTATAAGAAAATCCTTGGCGTGTAAACCGCTTTTCACGGGTTTACCAGGGCGGCCTCATGAAATTTTGTGAGTCCGTGCAATGTTCCCGGCAGCAGCCGAACCGGCATAACCTTCCACTCATGTAAACATACGTTTGCCTTCGGCCCTCGCAAATCATCCATGATTTGCTCCGAGGGCAATGTCGGAACCGGTCACGTCGTGTGACCGCTAACCGACCGACATTGAAACCCGTTCCAGGTTACACCGGATCGTCTGCTGCCTCTGCTCGTGCCATAAACCAGTTCAGAAGAACAGCCCGAAACGCGGCTTAAAGAGAAGAAAACAATTTCATACAATCGCCCTGGTAAACCGGTTTTCATGGGTTTACCAGGTTGGATTTTTTCTGTACACTGACTATTGATGATCCTGTAACAAAACGAAAAACAGAGGGGAATGATGGACT
>JAIPEK010000142.1 GCA_021737205.1 Desulfarculaceae bacterium | reverse complement strand
AGAGTTCAAACCCTTTTACCACTGCAGCCGCGCTCCGCGCCATGCTTTTGGCGTTAACCACAAGCAGGACGGGAAAGTCCGACCACTTGGCCATCTGGGCGGTGGAACCGGCTTCGGTCCTGCCGTCGTACCCGTCGTACAGGCCCATCACCCCTTCGATGACCACGATATCAGCTCTTCTGGCAGACGTTTCAAGGCATGCCCGGTTGTAGTCTTTAGACAGCATCCATCCGTCCAAATTCCGGCTGACGGTTCCTGTAATTTGTGTATGGTGCCCCGGATCGATAAAGTCCGGCCCCACTTTAAAAGAGGCGATGGCAAGTCCGCGGCGCTTCAACGCCGCCAGAAGCCCCAGTGTTACGGTTGTCTTTCCGCTGCCGCTCGAAGCGGCCGCCACAACGATGCCTTTCATATCACCGTCCTCTCCCCGTCCTGATGGCGGTTCCGGCAATCATTTCCGCTTTTTCATCAAACCGGTCCGGATACAGAATCCTGCCCACCTCGTAAATCCCATGTAACAACCTCATGGTCGGCCGGGCCACAAGGATCTCTTTCACCAGATAGACCTCTTTTTCCCGTACCGCCTTGATGATCCGGTATCCGGGTTCGTTGAGAATCTCTTTTACCGTCACCCGGTTCATGACCCCTGTCTGGGCCAGATATACATCAATTTGCCCGGCCCTGGACAGCAACCGCTCTTTTCCGTAAAATGCGATATTGGTGTCCCGCACCTGTTCCGCATCCCGGGCAATGTTCACGCCCCCTGCCGTCTTGAGCACGAATATCGGCATGCTGCCCGGAACGAACGTCTTCATCCTCGAATGGATCGCCTCGAAATAGACCCGCTTTTTCTCTTTGATGCCTTTTGTCAGATCTCGAAACCGGTCCACGCTGTTTTGAAACGTCCGCACCATTCTGCGGGCCTGCTCGCTTTTTCCGGTGAGCCGCCCCAGCTTTTTCCAGTACGACAGCATCCTGTCAATCGTGTTCGGCTGGAAAGAGAGCACGGTGATCCCGTTTCGCTCGAGCTGCCGGACAAGGGGCCCGTATCCCCTGGCGATCATGGGCCGGATCAGTATCAGGTCCGGCTTTGCCGCCAGAAATTTTTCCGGGCCGTCATGATAGGAGAACCGCTGCTTTGATTTCACCTGCTCCGGGTACCGGTCGTTTTTGGACACCCCGATGATCTCCTGGTCGAGCCCCAGGGAAAAAAGATTTTCCGTGTGTGCCCCGTAAAGGGAGATGATCCGCTTGAACGGCGCCTTGACAGTCACGCTCTTTCCCGCTTCATCCGTCACGGTGACTGGGCTGTCCGTAAAGTGGCCCTTGTTTTTCGGTTCCGCACCGCACCCGGCTGCATATCCAAAAACAATGGTACACAAACACAGCAGGAAAAATACAATACAGGGCGGATTCTTCCTTTTATAAACGCCCGGGTCCCGCTTCATACGGTCTCCTTTCGGTACACCACCTGGGGAGCACCTGCACCGGGATGGTACGCCACATCACAGGAGACGCCGAACACCTCCCGTACGGTCGCTTCCGTCAGCACCTCGTCCACAGGGCCCTTGGCCAAAGCCCGGCCCTGTTTTAAAAACACGAGTTCATCACAGTACATGGCGGCCAGATTGATGTCCTGGAACACTGAAACCACGGTTTTTCCCAGCTCCCGGACCTCTTTGGCCACAATGTTCATCATGGAAACGGCATGATTGATATCCAGGCTGGACGTGGCCTCGTCAAGAAGAAGGTTTTCCGCGTTCTGGGCCAGCGCCCTTGCAAAAAAAATCCGCTGGCGCTCTCCGCCGCTCACCTCGGTGACAAGCCGATTTTCAAAGCCGCAGATACCTGTTTTTTCCATTACCTCTTCCACCTTTTCAAGGTCTTGATCCGCAGGGGCGGAAAACCTCGGGATATGGGGATAGCGGCCCATCATCACAACTTCCCGTGCCGTGTAGGCAAAGTTTACCGTAAACATCTGGGGCACCATGGCGATCTTCAGGGCCAGGGCTTTTCCGGTGTACATCGACAAAGGATTTTTCCCGATAAGAACCGTTCCCGAACCTGGCGCAAGGTGGCCCGCCATCAGGTCCAGAAGCGTGCTTTTGCCGCTGCCGTTGGGACCGATGATGCCAATGCTTTTTCCCGGATCAAAAGCCAGGGTGACATCATCGATCACCCGGTGTCCGTCATATGCAAAGCAAAGATTTTCAAGCGAAAAACTCATGCTACATCCCCGCTCCAGCCATCTGGCGTTTCCTGAAAATCCAGCAGAAAAACGGGCCGCCGATCAGGGCGGTAAGGACGCCGATGGGGATCTCGCCGGGCAAAACCGCCCGGGTAAGCGTGTCCGCACCTGCCAGGAGAACCGCGCCCGAAAAAAGAGAGACCGGTAAGAGACGGCGGTTGTCCGGGCCGGTGAACGCCCGCATCATGTGCGGCACCAGAAGCCCCACAAAACCGATGATCCCGGAAATCGACACACAGGCGGCCGCAATCATGGAGGCGGTCACCAGCAGCACAAGAGTCACCTTTTTCGTGTCCACCCCTGAAGTGGCTGCGGTCTTTCCTCCCAGCGCCATTAAGTTGAGATCCCTTGAATAAAACAGGCAGACGCTAAATCCCGCCCCCACAAAAACCGCCGTCAGCATGACCTTTGTCCAGGTCATGGCGGCAAAGGAGCCCATGAGCCAGAAAATGATCACCGACACCTGCTCATCCGCCACATACTTGATAAAACTCAGGCCCGCCGAAAGGATAGCTGCCACGATAATGCCGGAAAGGATCAGGTTGTTGGAGGAAAACCGGTCCGGGCTCCTGCCGGTGGACGCCAGAAAGATCACCACGAACAGGGTGGCCACGGCGAACACGAATGCAAACACAGGTACGCCGTAGACCCCGAAAGCGCCTATGTTGAATATCAGGGCGACAGCCGCCCCGAACGCGGCACCGGCGGACACCCCGAGTGTATACGGGTCTGCAAGCGGATTCTGCAGAATTCCCTGGAACACCGTTCCCGCCACGGCAAGCCCGCCGCCCACCACGGCGGCAGCCAGAATCCGCGGCAGCCGAACCTCTGCCACCACCACCGGCCAGGATGGATCCAGGTGGCTGATCATCTCATCTGCGCCGGAAATCTCGGCCAGGATAATCCGAAGCACGTCAAAAAACGGGATCTCAAGATAACCCATCCCGGCGGACACCCCGATGACCAGAAAAAGCAGAACCGCAGGTACGGCGACCATCAAGGCAAAGGAGCGGTATGAAGGATTCCGGGAAGAACGATTCATTTACAGCAGCCCTGTTTTGGGTTAGTCTCACGGCTCTTTGCACAGGAAAGAACCGCAATTTTTACCATGAAGGACATGAAGGAATTGCAGAAAAACCCTTCATGAACTTCATGCCCTTCATGGTTATCTTTCATTTCACTTTTCTTCCAGATGGGCCATTGACGTCTTCAGGTGGTCCACCCAGATCGATACCATATTGTCATATTCACCCGTTCCCTTGAGGATCGGCACGCACGTAATCCCTTCCGCCGTGAGAACCGACTTCCAGGAATCGTCTCCGCCTCCGGCCATGTCGTTTTTCGCATGGTCGCCTGCCACGGACATGAACGGCATCAGGTACGCCTTTTCAATCCCTTTGCCCTCGAGCATCTCCTGGATTTCACCGACCTCGGGCCAGCCTTCCACCGTACCCACGAAAATGTTGGGATCTTTCAACTGAAGGTTGAACATCAGGGCGGCATAAAACGCATTGGCCGGATGATGGGTGCCGTGACCCATGAGAACGACCGCCTCATCCTTGCTTCGCTCTTTCGGAATATTGGCGATGACGGCCCGGCTCACCGCTTCGATATCGGCCTGGGTGCTCAAAAGCGGGTATCCCATATCAATTTCCCGGATGGAACCGGCCATGTTCTCGAACGCCTTTACATTCTTTGACAGCTCGTGAAACTCCTGCCCGGCGATGGTATGAAGGGACTGCACCGCCACATGGGTGTATCCCTGATCCATCATCCGTGCCAGTGCCTCTTCCGGGGAGGGAATCATTTTTCCCTGTTCCGCCAGCTTGTGGCGGATGATGCTGGAGGTGTAGGCCCATTTGACATCCGTGGCCGGAAATGCCGTTTTGACTTTCCTGTCGATGTGATCAAAGGCTTTCCGTGCTTCAGGAACGCTTGTGCCGAAAGCCACCAGAAGGATTCCTTTTTTGACGTCCCTGTCCTCATTCCCGTGATTCCCCGCACTGGCGGATGCGCAGGTGAAAACCACCAGCAGGACCGCTGCAAAAGCTGCAATACCTCTTTTCATGCCTTACTCCTTTTATAAACAAAAAACGCCCTTCAAGTGTTACCTTGAAGGGCGTTACCCAGTTTCTATACCCCAAAGTGTCCTTTGCCGGATTTTGTCGCTCCGCAAAATCTACACCGGCAACTACATCAAGGCAGGTCTTCTGGCTCCCGGATCCTCCTACTTTCCGAACCTTCCCGACCCGACTTGTGACGGGCAGTGGCATTCTCGGATTTCGTTCCCGGTTACAGCGGCGGGACCGCTCCCGATTTCAACGGGATTCCCTATTAAGCGCTTTGCACCTTGACAAAAATCATCATAAAACCACCCGCCCGGATTGTCAACAAGTCATTTGACCCCGGCATCCACCGCCAAATTATTCAGTACGCCATCGCATTGACAGGTCCCGGTTAATCCCCGGCCCCCGGCAACCGGGCCTTCCGTTTTATTCGCTTGATGGTTGGATCATCCGGTTTAAAGGGGGTCTTTGGCCGCCGGGGCACTGGCGGCATGTCAGCATCGGCAAAAGGGGGTTCCTGTATTTTCATGTTGTATGCCATAACGCAAAGCGGCCCCAGGTTCACCACATCTTCGATTTGGGTTACTTCAAATACTGAAAACACCTTGTTTTTCAGCTAACAGGGTCATAAAAACATCAACCACTTTGGGGTCGAAATGGCTCCCTTTGCCATCCAGAATAACTTCCTTAGCGCGCTTACTTACCCAACCCTCCCGGTAAGGGCGGTCTGAAACCAGTGCGTCCCAGACATCCGCAACCGCCATGATCCTGGCTCGAATATCTATACGCTCTTTCTCAAGACCCGCCGGATAACCGGTACCGTCGAATTTTTCATGGTGCTGTCGGATTATCGGAATGATATCCCTGTAGGCTTCAATCGGCTCAAGGATCTGCGCGCCTATTGACGGGTGATTTTTGATATTGTCATATTCCTCATCCGTAAGACGCTCAGGCTTGTCCAAAATTGCCAACGGGATGCCGATTTTACCTATGTCATGCAGTAAGCCGGCCCGGCCTATACTTTCAACCATCTCGTCGGAAAGCTGCATGGCCTTTGCAATTTTTACACTTATCTCCGCAACCCTCTCGGAATGTCCGTGGGTCCATTTCGATTTGGCATCAACCGTCCGGGCAAGCGCCGCGATAGTGCCTTTTGCCAAGGTCCCCAGTTCGTCAACAAGCATTGAATTTGCCAGGGCGATGGCCAGCTGGTTGGCAATTTTCCGGGCCTGGGCAAGCTGGTCCTCGCTGAAGCTGTGCTCTGCATTGTACCCCAGCAGCAAAGCTCTCTGTGTCTTTTGCTTGACCGAAAGAGGGAAGCAGAGAAACTGTAAAGGGCGGGCTCCGCTAATCTCTCGAAAAAAGCCGGCCCGAGCAGTTTCAGGTGAAAAGCACGAATGATCTGCGTCAGTAAATATTTGCAACTGCTCGTCCGGCGAGACCTGATAATGTGCAATAACCGGATCATCCACCCTGCGCCCCTCCAGTCTGTAGACAGTCAAATACTCCACTGACTCCTCTGATTTTTTCACATAGGCTGCCACTTCGCATTTAAAAAAATTCTTCAGCCGCTGCAGTGTAGTGGCGACAATTTCTTTCCTGTCCAGTGAGGAGAGTATGGCTCTATCTATCTCATTGAGAACGGTAAGGGCCTGGAAATGGCTGTCCAGATTACCCATCATTTGATTAAACGAACGGCCCAGATCTTCAAACTCGTCTTTGCTGTCTATCTCCACCGGAGTAGTAAAATCCTTTCTGGCAATTCTTTGAGTCCCTTTTTGCAAAATATGAAGGGGATCCAGGCCCTTACGGATGAAGAGCAAAGAGAGGTAGCTGATAATAAGCAGGAAAAGCAGGGTTATGAAGGGAAAGGTTTTTTTAAAATCGTCAAGCGCAGCCATGACGTCCTTTCGTGCTATACTGAGAATTATAGTCCAGCCGACATCCTGAAAACGTGATT
>JAIPEK010000141.1 GCA_021737205.1 Desulfarculaceae bacterium | reverse complement strand
TGCCGATCTGATATTCACGGGCCGGGAGGCCATCGACAGCAACGGGATGCAGACCATGTTCCGGCTCGGTGCATTGTACGGGTATCCGGTCATGACCAATATCGTTGAAGCCCGGATTTCCGAAACCGGCGCCCGTGTGATAACGGAAGGAGACAAAGGAGCAAGGCTTGCCTATGACGTCCGGCTCCCTTGTGTCCTCGGTGCCGGGAAAGGGCTGAACAAACCGAGATACCCGACCATGCCGGATATTATCAAATCCAAAAAGAAAGAGATCAAAGAAAAAACAGCAAATGATTTTGATATCCGGGAAGCCTCTGCTTCCATGAAAGTCGTCAAACTGACACCGTACACCGAGAACCGGAATCCGGAGCACATTATCGGGGACATGGAAGGCACGGTGGATAAAATCATCGATGTGTTGAAAAACAAGGCAAAGGTCATCTGAAAATGGACAGATCAGGAGTTTTCATTGAACAAACAGAAGGGGATGTCAAGCAGTCCGTTCTTGGGGTGGTGTCCTATCTCAGAAGCTTTAAAGCCCCGGTTTATGCGTTTGTCATCTGTGATACCCCGGGAACTTTCGTTAAAGAACTCGGCAAGTGGGGCATTGACACCATCGTGGAAATTCAGGTAACCGATACCGAATCCCGGATGAACCCGCAGCTGGTTTCTGAAATGGTTGTACAGGCCATGTACCGAACGGGGGTCAAATACCTGTTCGGTACGTCCAGTGCCGAAGGCAGGGATGTTCTCCCCAGAATCGCCGCCCTTCTCGAGGCGTCTCTGGTGATGGACTGTACAAAGGTTGACCCAAAGGAGGGGACTGCGGTCACATCCAACTATTCGGGCAAAACCGAGGCACAGATCAAATTTTCCGGCCGGTTTCATGTATTCGGCATGCGCCCCAACTATTACAAGCCGGTGATGGCCGATATCACCCCGGAGACCATGGAAATCCGGCCTGAAATCGAAAATCATACAGGGATCCGGTTTCAGGAAGTGGTGGACTCGGCAAGGACGGGAGTTGATCTCACAGAGGCGGATGTGATCGTCTCCGGCGGCAGGGGCCTTAAAAACGGAGAGAATTTTTCCGTTCTTTTTGACCTGGCGGAAGAATTGAATGGGGCGGTCGGCGCATCAAGAGTTGCGGTGGATGAAGGATGGGTACCGTATACCATGCAGGTCGGCCAGACCGGGGTCAAGGTCAACCCGAAAGTGTATATCGCCTGCGGCATATCCGGGTCGGTCCAGCATTTTGCCGGCATGAAAACTTCGGGAATCATTATTGCCATCAACGAAGATGAAAACGCACCGATATTTCAAAACTGTGATTACTATGTGGTGGGGGATCTGTTTGAAATCGTGCCGCATCTCACCCGGAAACTGAAGCAGGCGGCACAATAGAACGGAATAACAAGGCAGGGTGCCGATTCCGCAATCGGCACCCTGCCTTGATTGTTTTTTTTATATGAAAGAACAACATTGTTTACCATGAAGGCCATGAAGGAACTGAAGAAAAACCTTCATGAGCTTCATGCTCTTCATGGTGATCTTTCATCATTGGTTGTGTCCGTCAGGACATGACCGTTATATCAAAAAAAGGGGTTTTCCTTTTTATTCCACGATCATCATGGTGGCGGGGTCGAGCAGGTAATACTCGTTCGGTCTGCTTTCATCGGTCAGGACAACGGATTCGATCTTGTCGTTCTTCGGATGAAGAAAAACAGCCTTGTCAAACCGGCCTTTTACTTTTTCAAGCTGAACCGGATATCCGCTCTGGGCGAAATCCTGCTCCCTGTGGGTCTGCATGGAATACCATACCGGAAGCCCGAACCGTTCGGATATTTTTTCAAGCTCGGTTAGCGTTTCATTCAGGTCCCTGTCAAAATCGAGCCCGTCCATAACAATCAGCGCGGGAAGCGCAAGATCATCCTTTTTAAAACTTTTGAGATAAACTTTGATCTTTTCCGGATCAAATGTATTTTCATTGTAGGACAGGGCGATTTTTTCATTCTTGATTTCTTCCCAGAGTCTCAGGGCTTTCTGCGGATCCACGTAACCGATGGAATCCACCAGGTCATTGTATGCCTCCAGATATCTGGCCTTGATTTTTTCAATCGGGTCGTTGAGGCTGATATGAAGTATTTTCTCGTTTTTCAAAAGCTTTGTCAGCGCAATCTGCACAAGATAACGGGTTTTGCCCACTCCGGCCCTTGACAGCACAGCCCCGAAATGAACGTTTTCGATTTCCTCTTCTCCGATGATCCTGACCGCAGGACTTCTCTTTATCAAATCTTTTTTAAGCATTTTATTCCCCTTTACATATAGTCAAACCGATAGCCTGTCAGCTTACTTATTTCTGATCTTCTTTCTTCTCTTCTTCCTTTTTCCGGGCAATTTCCTCGGCCACACTCTGCGGTACCTGTTTGTAATTCGAATACTCCATGGTATACTGGGCTTTGCCCTGGGTGGAAGATCTCAGAACAGTGGAAAAACCGAACATTTCGGAAAGGGGGACCTTGGATTCAATAACCGACATGACGCCTTCCTCCTGGGATCCTTCTATGATGCCCCGCCGCTGGTTTATCAAGCCCATGCATGAGCCCTGAAATTCATTGGGGGTTTCAATAACCACTTTCATGATCGGCTCTTTGATAACGGGTTTCGCCTTGGCATAGGCTTCGAGAAAAGCGCCTCGCGCCGCTGCGGTAAAAGCCATTTCAGATGAGTCAACAGCATGGTAAGCACCGTCATCGATGGTAATCCGGATGCCGGTAACCGGAAATTGCATTTTCGGGCCTTTTGCCATGCAGTCCTTGAATCCCTGTTCGCAGGAGGGGATATACTGGGTGGGAATTCTTCCGCCCGTGATTTTATTGACAAATTCGAACCATTCGTCAGTGGGTTCCATATATCCGGCGATCCGGCCGAACTGACCCGCGCCGCCTGTCTGTTTCTTGTGGGTGTAATTGAACGTGCTCTTTCTCGTAATGGTTTCCCTGTAGGCAACCCGTGGCTGTCCGGTTTTCACATCAGCACTGTATTCGCGCTTCATCCGCTCCACATAGACATCGAGATGCAACTCGCCCATACCCTGGATTATAGTTTCACTGGTTTCCTTGTCAACATAAGTTTTAAAGGTGGGGTCTTCTTTGGTGAACCGGTTCAACGCCTTGGACATGTTGATCTCCGATTTGTTGTCCAAGGGCTTCACAGAAAGTGAAATAACCGGATCCATGATGTGCATGGACATCATGGAATAGTTAACCCCGGAGCCGGTGAACGTATCCCCGGAGGCGCAGTCGACACCGAAGATGGCACCGATATGGCCGGCCGGGATTTCATCCACCTCTTCCATATCCGAGGAGTGCATGCGGATCAGCCGTCCGGCTCTGAGCTTTTTCCCGGTCCGGGTATTGGTCAGAAGATCGCCTTTCCTGATTCCCCCCTGGTAAACCCGCAGGTAGGTTAACTGGCCGAATTTTCCGTCTTCCAGTTTGAACGCCAGGGCCACCGTGGGTTTTTCAAAATCACTGATCAGCGGGACCGTCTCTTCGTTTTTGTCCAGGTCTATGGCTTCATTTTCAATGTCAAGAGGGGAGGGGAGATATTCCACAACAGCGTTGAGCAGGGGTTGAACCGCTTTGTTCTTGTAGGCCGAACCCATGAAAACCGGTGTGAGTTCCCTGGCATTGGTTCCTCGACGGACCGCGTCGTATATCATTTTTTCGGAAATCGGCTTTTCTTCAAGTATGGCATCGGTGAG
Source organism: Desulfarculaceae bacterium (assembly GCA_021737205.1). Lineage (GTDB taxonomy): Bacteria > Desulfobacterota > Desulfobacteria > Desulfobacterales > Desulfobacteraceae > JAIPEK01. The sequence goes on along the minus strand of JAIPEK010000141.1, from coordinate 2,525 downwards.
ATCATCCGAAAACATGGAAGCGGCATCGATCATCTCTTCTCTGACCCGGGCGGCCTCTTCTTTGAGATCTTCGGGCATCTCCTTTTCCACCATTTTTTCTCCGAACTGCCCTTCAAAATAGTAGGCTTTCATTGTAACGAGATCCACCACACCGTCATGCCGGTCTTCGAGTCCGATGGGAATCTGCATTGGGATCGCGTTGTGTCCGAGTTTGTTTTTCAGCTGATCGATAACTTTGAAAGGATTGGCACCGCTTCTGTCGCACTTGTTCACGAAAGCGATGCACGGCACCTCGTACCTCTTCATCTGCTGGTCCACGGTAATGGACTGGGACTGGACACCGGAAACGGAACAGAGGATCAGAATGACACCGTCCAGCACCCGGAGAGACCGCTCCACTTCCACCGTAAAATCCACATGGCCGGGCGTATCAATGATATTGATATCATACCCTTTCCACTCGCAATGGGTGGCGGCAGAGGCGATGGTAATACCCCGTTCCTTTTCAAGTTCCATGGAATCCATGAGGGCGCCGGTGCCGTCTTTTCCTCTTACTTCGCTGATTTTGTGAATCCGGTCGGTATAGAAAAGAACCCGTTCGGTCAGAGTGGTTTTGCCTGAATCGATATGCGCACTGATGCCGATGTTTCTAACTTTTTCCAAATTCCTTTGCATGATAAAGCGTTCCCTCTTAATTTTAAAAAGATTTCTTCATTTCATTAAAAAATCAGTTTTGATGGGTTTTGTATTGAAAGAATGTTTTGATTTTGTTACCATAACTGTTTAAGCTTTTCCTGAACACCAAAACAATAAATAATATCAGGTTTGGTTTATTTGTCAAGTGAATTTATGGATAAGCGATCGACGGCATATGCGGATCCGCAGTTTTCATCCGGCTGGCGGAACACAATAAAAGAAGGGTGTGCCTGTTTCGGAGTTGCCCCTGAACCGCACTGTTTCGAGCTTTTTTCCGTCCATGCCTCCCTTCTGCTCCAATGGAACCGAAAGGTAAACCTGACCGCCATACGAGACCCTTTTGAAATCGCAGTCAAACATTTTATCGATTCCGCAGCCCTCCTGCCGCACATAGAGCCCTATACCAGGGTCCTTGATATCGGAACAGGCGCCGGGTTTCCCGCCATCCCGGTAAAAATCTGTTCTCCCGGCCTTGATATGGTCTGCATGGACGCATCAAGAAAAAAAATCAGTTTTGTAAAGGAGGCGATCCGCCAGTGCCGCCTTGACGGAATCAAGGCCGTCCATGCCAGAACCGAAGAGCTCGCAAAAGACAACAACCTCAGTAACTCCTTTGATGTGGTCACCTCCCGGGCTTTTTCATCCCTGGATCAATTTGTCGAACAGGCAGCCCCGTTTCTTGCGCCGAACGGTACGATTCTCGCCATGAAAGGAAAAAGAACGGACTTAGAGGAAGAGCGCAGTCACCTGAACCGCCCTTACCGGATGGAAGTGTTCGACTATCCTCTCCCCTTTATACACGATGAACGGTGCATCATAAAAGTACGCCCGTCTGATGATTCTTCTTGACGATTGTCCGCAATTGCAATAAAAATAACCTTTTGTATTCAGTATATACTCGATCAGGTAATCTGGAGGAAAAATGGATTATAAGAAAACGCTGAACCTGCCTTCCACAAAGTTTCCCATGAAGGCCAATCTCCCCGGTCGTGAGCCGGAACAGCTCAAGGAATGGGAGAATTCAAACCTGTACAATACCATTGTTGATCAGTGTCAACATAAAAATAAGTTCATCCTTCATGACGGCCCTCCTTATGCCAACGGGCATCTTCATATCGGACACGCCATCAACAAGATTTTAAAGGATATTATCATCCGGTCCAAGCGGATGAACGGGTTCAACGCACACTATGTTCCCGGATGGGACTGCCACGGTCTTCCCATCGAGCATGCCGTGGACAAGAAACTCGGATCAAAGAAAAAGGAAATGACCGGGGTCCAGGTGCGGAAGGCCTGCAGGGAGTTCGCCGCTAGGTTTGTGGACATCCAGAGAGAAGAGTTCAAACGGTTCGGGGTAACAGGGGAATGGGAAAACTGTTATCTTACCATGAATTACGAATATGAAGCCAGGATCGCCAAGGAGTGCGGATACTTCGCCCTGAACGGAAACATGATGCTGGGCAGAAAACCCATCTACTGGTGTTGTGACTGTCGGACCGCGCTTGCCGAGGCGGAAATCGAGTACAAGGACCAGAACTCGCCGTCGATTTTTGTCGAATTTCCGGTAAAGGACGAGATTTCAGATCTTTTGAACCTTGATTCCGGGGATACGGCCAGCCTTGTGATCTGGACCACTACCCCCTGGACGCTCCCGGCCAATCTTGCCGTCTGTCTGCACCCCGAGTTCAGCTACAGTGCGGTCCGGATCGCCCCGTCAAAGGTGATCATCATTGCAAAAGATCTGGTGGACAACATCATGGCCGAGTTCGGCATTGAAACGTACGAGATCATCGCGGATGTCGATCCCGGGGACCTTGAAAAGAAAAAGT
>JAIPEK010000140.1 GCA_021737205.1 Desulfarculaceae bacterium | reverse complement strand
AAACAGTACCGCATGCTCCAGGACCGGGAAAAATTGCGACAGGTCAAAGAGCGGCAGAACAAAAAAATGTACAAAATGGCGCTCAAGTTAAAGGAAAAAGAACAGACCTTTCAGGAAAAGATCCGTGAGAAGCAGGCGGCCCTGGCACAGCTTACGGGTGGAAATACCGGCACCCGGGATGTTCAGTCCTACATCGACCGCAGGGGAGTCGATCCCGCTCCTCAGGCATATGCAGACGCTTTCCGAAATCTTTCAGGGGCGGTCAGAGAGATTCTGGATGCGGCCGGCGGGGAAGATTCGGTCATAGAAGAACCGACCATGGAAAAGATTGTACAGGATGCCGGAGAGAATCCTGTTGAGAAACGAAAACAGACGGATGCGCTGGATGATGTCTATTTCGAGGCCATGTCGTATGTATTTGAGGCGGTGTTGAGCCGGGAAGACCATGCCGTTGAGAAAAACGGTTCTCCCGGGGAAACTGAGGACGATTTTGAAGATGGAGACGATATCAGCTTTGACGACATGGAGTTTGACAGTGAAGATCCGCTGGACGATTACGTGGAACTGACCGTCAAGGAGAACCGTCTGAAAGCGTATCTTTCCATAAAAGAGCATGACCCGGAAAAGATCACGAAGGAATCCCTGCTCGAATACCTTAGGAAAAAGGGGGTTACCTACGGGATTGTAGATGACAAGGCGCTTCAGGCATGGCTTGAAAAGAAGGACACGGACAAACGGTTCGCCGTGGCAAAGGGCAAGCTCCCCCGTATGCCCGAAGACGGGAGTGTGGAGTATTTTTTTGAAACCGAATACATGCAGGCCGGCCAGCTGCTGGCGGACGGGACCATGGATTTCAGGGAGAGAGGGGATGTGCCGTATGTGGAAAGCGGAACGCTTCTGGCCCAGAAAAAGCGGGGGGTTGCCGGAGCCGCCGGGATTAATGTGGCAGGCGAGGCCATCCAGGTGGATGAGGCGCATGACCCCATATTTAGTGCCGGTGAGAATACAAGATATTCCGAGGACGAGCTCCAGATATTTGCAGATACAGACGGGCAGCCCCATCTGGATGCCATGGGCAATGTGTCCGTGTGTGACGAGCTGACCATATCAGGGGATGTGGATTTTGAAACCGGCAATATCAATTTCAACGGAAACATTGTGGTCAAGGGCACCATCAAGGAAGGGTTCAAGGTCAAGGGGACCAATTTGACTGCGGATACCATCGAAGGGGCGGAAATCGAACTTACCGGCGATCTGACCGTGAAATCGGGGATGATCGATGCGGATATCAGCGCCCAGGGAAGTGTAACCGTGGTCAAGTATGTGAACAACTGCCGGATTTCCTCTTTCGGCAGCCTTGTGGTAGTAAAGGAGCTCATTGACTCCAAGGTCCGGCTCAGCGGCAGCTGCAACATCGAACGGGGCGTGGTGATCTCTTCGGATATCGTAGCCAAGACCGGTATAAAGGCCGGACGCGTGGGAACCGAATCAACGGATCCGTCCAGGCTGAGAGTGGGGGTCAATGACCATATCAACAGTCTCATAAGCCGGGTGGACGGGAAAATTCAGGAAAAAAGCGAAACCATCGAGGGCCTTGAAAAAGAAATCAAATCACTTGAGGCGGAAGATCAGGAAATCTATGACACCATCTCGCAGCATGCCCATGTCCAGGATCGAAGCCAGGTGGAAATGCGGGAGCTGGAAAAGGCGCTGGAAGATGCTCGCCGGAGCAACAACAGTGGTAAAGTCAAAAAGATAGAGAACACCATCCGTGACTATGAAAAAAAGGCCGAGAAAGCGGAAAATCAGATCAATGAACTGTTTGAACGCCAGGACCTGATTGCGGAAAAAATTTCGGACAGGAAAAAGCGCATCGCTAAACTCCGGGCGGACATTGCCGAGCTGGAAAAGGAAAAGGAAGGGCTGATCGAGTATTCCAGAAAGGAATCGCCTGTTCCCCGGGTGGTGGTGAACAAACGGGCGGCTTCCGGAACCCGCATCGAGGGACCCAACAGCTCCATAGCGTTAAAGGATGATGCCTCCCGATGTAAAATCGAGGAGTTGGGCAAGATGGAGGACGGGGTGTTAAAATTTTATGAAATGGAAATATCCAACCTGGCGAACTGATACATGACAAAAACAGGCGAAACAGAAAAACAGGAAGAAATAAACGGTACGGCATCCGGCGGGGACGGGCGAAACATTGAAGGTGAAAGAATCTATCGGCTTGCCGATTACCTTGAGACCACCAAATGGGCAAAAGAATTTACCTTTAACCAGATATGCCAGATCTGTGAGCATGTGACCGCGGTCAAGGCCAAAAAAGGTACCGTGATATTTAAAGAGGGAGATATTGAAAAGAGTCTCGGAATCATTGTCAAAGGGTCCATTGATATTTACAAGGCCGGTGTGAACGAGGGCAATAAAATCGCCACGCTCAAAAAATCCCAGACATTCGGGGAAATGGCCCTTGTGGACGGGGAACCCCGCTCGGCAACCGGCATCGCCGCACGGAACTCGGTGATTTTCTTTATCACGAGAAAAGAGTTGATCAACCTGTTCAATGAAAGCAATCGGCTGGGATTCAAGCTGTTGTGGAAAGTGTCCAAACTCATCAGCCAGAGGCTCAGAAATACCACCGGCATGCTGGTGGATTACATGGAGGAATAAGCCATCCGGAGATAGCGCCGTGCTTCCTCTTCTTTTCCTCTTTTGATGCAGCCGTTTCCATAGATCCGGCATTTGTGCTTCATCACCTTCACGGCCTCTTCCCTCTGCCGCTCGGACAAAATCCGCGAATCCAGAAGTTTTTCGATGGCATAAATCCGGTATCGGTCAAGGGAGTGATTCTTCGAAAGCTGGTCGTCATGGCCCCCGTGCTTAACGGTACCCGGGTTGTCGATCAGAGAAACAGGCGTGTCCACACTGATCCTCAGCCAGAGGTCGTAATCTTCGCAGGCCGGCAGGGTTTCGTCGAAAAGCCCTTTTTCCTGAAAAAGCCGAGGCTTCATCATTACCGCAGAGGGGCTCACGAGACAAAGATGCAGGGAGGGTTCGAAAATCATTCCGGACGGCTTTTTGTGTTTTCCGGCTGGATTGACCCGCCTGCCGTTGCGGATCCATATTTCTTCGGTCTGGCATATGAGGGCACTTGGGTGTCGGGCAAAAAAGGCGGTCTGCTTTGATATTTTGTCGTTTTGCCAAAGGTCGTCCGAGTCCAGAAACGCAATCAGATCCCCGGAGGCCGCCTTGATTCCCGAATTCCTTGCTGCGCTGACGCCAAGGTTTTCCTGTTCCATGATGCGGATATTCCCGGCGTAGGGGGCCAGTTTTTCGGCTGTATCATCGGTTGAGCCGTCATCCACCACAATGATTTCCATGTGCGGGTAATTCTGGCGGAGAACGGACTCCACGGCTCTGCATACGGTCCATCCTCTGTTGAAGGTGGGGATGACGGCGCTTACCAGCGGTTGGGAGGTGATACCGGGCATTGTCGAATCCGGCCTTGTCCTGCTTATTCCCACATCAGATACATGCCCAGTGCCTTGTCGTAGGGCGGGGGATTGTAGAAAACGGCATTCGCCAGGTTCCCGTTTACGGAACGCAACCTGACCCGCCGCTTGATCACCGACCGTTTGGCATTGTCCAGGGTGAATGTGATATCCACGATTTCTTCCGGTATGAGCCGTATCCGGCCGAAAATCTTGAACTGAACACCTTGCATGGAGATTTTCCGGATCTGCAGATCCCCTTTCCCTCTGCCGTTCAGCCGGACGAATTCTCCGGAAAGAGATGTGTTTTTTACAAAGGCTTGTCTGTCCCCGGACTCCTGGTCGGCCAGGCTTTTTTCTTCGTTGAATATCGGCTGAAGATTTTTCTCCATGTTTTCAATACCGCCGCCGTTATTCCCGGCTTCGGGGCCCGGTCCGGATTCAGCGGTTTTCAGGAGGGCTTGGATGTTGCCGTCTTCTATGGCGTGGATTTTTATGCTCGTCTTCAACGCAGGCGTTCCGCCGGCCGGCTGCAATTTTCCGATCCGCGCGGCAAGTTCTTTCCCCGCGGCTTCAGCCCGCTCTTTGCCGGTGTGAGGCATGAGAACAATGAATTCATCCTCCCGGTACCGGAAAATGGAATCCGCCTTTCCGGCGGATTCCTTCAGAACCGAAGCCAGTCGTTTCGCCGCCCTGTCGCCGGCCGCCCGGCCGCCGGCCTCCATGAGCGACCGGAAGTTGTCCAGAAATACCAGGACAACGGCGGCCTTTGTTCCGTACCGTTTGTTCTGCCGGTCACTTTTTTGAAGCATTTGTTCAAAACCGGACCGGTTTTTGACACCGGTTACAGGATCCGTTACTGCGATCCGTTTCAGGGCCTGGTTGTAATAGGACCGTTCAATAGCAATGGCGGCGTATTCTGCAATGGCGGAGAGCATCTGCAGGTCAAGCTGTGTGAATGTCTGGCCGCTGATTTTGTTGATCAGCTCTATGACGCCGAATATCCGGTCGTCGGTTTTCAGCGGGACGCCGATGATGGATTGAGTGGTAAAGCCTGTGGTTGTATCCATGCGCTTGCTGAAATCTTCTTCCGACCCCACGTCTGCGATGATCACCGATTCTCCGGTGGAGACGATCCGGCCGGCGATACCTTCTCCTTTGGCCAGTTTTTTGCCTTCAAGCTCCTCTTTCTTGTTCCCTACGACAATGGTGAAGGTCATATCACCGGTTTTGGGGTCCTTCAGGAGCAGCGACCAGTTCTCGGGCTGAAAAATGCGGCCCACCTGGTACATCAGGGTATCCAGCGTCTCCTTGATGGTTTTTGCCTTGGACAGCGGTTTGCCAAGTTCGATCAGAAACGAGGTGTCGGGTTCCGGTATGGTATGGCTGTCTTTTTCCATGGCGGTTATTATCCACCGGGTGAATCGGACTGTCAAGGGGATATTCAAATGAAGCGGTACCGGAGCATCGAAATTTTCGTTTTTCTTGACATTACAGGCCGAATCAAATAAGACATGCAGTATTAAGCATAGAGATTTTATGATCTGCAAATTGAGGATTTTATGGGCAAGACGATACTAAAGAAACATACGATTAATACGGACTGGTGCAAAGGGTGCGGGATATGCGTCCATTTCTGCCCGAAGCAGGTGCTCGAGCTGGACGAAAGAGAAAAAGCCGTGGCCCGGAGACTCGAAGACTGCATCTCCTGCAGGCTTTGTGAACTTCGGTGCCCTGATCTGGCAATTGAAATTATAACCGCACGGGAAGGGGAAGATGAGCAGCAATAATATAAAATTCGTACAAGGGAACGAGGCTTGCTTTGAAGGGGCGATGTATGCAGGGATCGATTTTTTTGCAGGGTATCCCATCACGCCTTCCTCGGAAATCGCGGAACTCCTGTCAAGGGCGCTTCCAAAAAGAGGAGGCAAATTTGTTCAGATGGAGGATGAAATCGCTTCCATGGCGGCGATTATCGGGGCTTCCCTGACCGGGAGAAAGGCCATGACGGCCACCAGCGGCCCGGGATTTTCCCTCAAACAGGAGGCCCTGGGGTATGCGATCATGGCGGAGATTCCCTGCGTGATCGTTGATGTGCAGCGGGGCGGCCCCTCCACGGGCAATCCCACCCATGTCAGCCAGGGGGATGTGAACCAGGCGAGATGGGGCACGCACGGCGACCATTCCATTATCGCGCTGACCGCATCCAACCACCAGGATGTGTTCAATATGACGGTGGAGGCGTTCAACTTTGCCGAAACGTACAGAACCCCTGTGGTTCTCTTGTTCGACGAGGTGATCGGCCATATGCGCGAAAAGATTGTGGTGCCGGACAAAGGAGAACTCCAGGTGGTGAAGCGTCTGAGAACTTCCGTTCAGAAAGGCGTGGATTATCATCCGTACCTTCCCCGGGAGGACGGGCGGCTGCCCATGTCCGATTTCGGGGGGGAACACCGGTACAACGTGACCGGCCTTTTTCACGACATGTGGGGATTTCCGTCCAACGATCCCAACGTGGTCAGTGAGCTTCTCCATCATATCGTGGACAAGATCGAAAACAACGTGGATCAGATCCGGCGGTACAAGGAATACTGGATGGAGGATGCGGAATACGTAATGATCTCTTACGGCTCTTCAGCCAGGTCCGCCATCCATCTGGCCCGTAACAGGCGGTCCAGGGGAGTGAAAATCGGTGTGCTTGAGCTCCAGACCCTCTGGCCTTTCCCGGCGAATCTGATCCGGGAGAAGTGCCGGGGGGCCAGGGCCGTTATCGTGGTGGAAATGAACATGGGCCAGGTGCTGGAG
>JAIPEK010000139.1 GCA_021737205.1 Desulfarculaceae bacterium | reverse complement strand
ACTTCTGTTTTCATGCCCAGGATAAAATACTGCACTTTCAACGGAAACCCAACGGCAAATTTCTTGCCTGCAATCTTAAACGCCTCGACTATGTAATTGGCGGACGGTTTGCCGGAAAGTTCCCGGGCCAAACGTTTTCCCGCTTTCCTGATCTCGTCGAAAGACCAGCTCCCGTCCTTTTCCAAAAGTTGGACCAGTGAATCAAACTCTTCCATAAACACGGAAACATAAGCGGCCCGGACCATGTCGTCCCCGTATACGATCATTTCCGAACAGCTTGCAAGATCTGCTATGATACACCTGATTTTTTCCGGGCTGCCGGTTTTTCCGAACACATTTTCAACATCAAACCTTTTGAGATCCAGCTTTTTTTCCAACTTTTCAAACAGATCCGGTTCATCCGGCCGGAAATCATCATCGTCTTCTTCGCCGTCATCCGCCATCATATCGATCATTTTGCCAAAAAAATCATCAATATCATCAAAACCGGACCCTCCCGCTTTTTGACCGGGGAAGGGATACTCCAGAAGGGAAAAATCAAACCGCTCGAACACATCGCGCATCACCCCGGATGCATAAGGAGCAAGTTTTCTTGATATAAACCTGATTTTTTCCTTTTCTTTTTCATCCAGCGCATCCAGGATCCTGAAAAACTCGCGGGGTTCAAAATAGTGTTCATCCTCCATATGCAGTAAAGCCACATAATAAAAATCAAGATCGGCGGGAAATCTTTTTTTCAATTTTTTGCGCCGCCTTTCAAGTTCGGCAAGCACCGCATCTTCGTACCCGTTGTCAATGAAGTCGATGATCAGATCTGCCAGATCCCGGTTGGACAAATTTGCCAAAATCCTTTTTTTCGCATCCACAAGATATGCCGCCGGGAACACATCCTTGTATATAAGTTGAAACTCTTTGGGAACCGGCTTTAAAACAGAGGCAAGATCTTTTGAAAAAAGCGTTTTGATCTGTCGGACCAATACATCGAACAGAGACTGAATCCCGCGCAAATTGAACTGACCTGACCATACCGGATCATCCAGCTCCATTTTCAACAAAAGCAGGGTTTTCAACTTCTCCCGGGCCACGAACCCATCTGTGAGCCGGTCAAAGACCTTTCGGGAAAACCGGCCTGTTTCAACCATATCCAGCATCATCTTTTTCTGGGCCACATATTCTTTCAGCGATTCCACACCGAATTGCCCTGCTTTCTCAAAATCATCCGCCACTGCCGCCATTTTCTTTCTTGCAAGGTTTCTGGATCCGGCAACCAGGAATGACAGTGCATACCGCTTCTTGACCCGGTTATCGTGGGGTGCCCGTTCAAAGGCGGTTTGCAGTATATTTTCAGCTTTGCGGAACGCGTTTTTCCTGTAATGTATTTCAGCCAGACCCAGGCAGGGCAACGGATCATCAGGGTATGCGGCAACCAGGCTTTCCACTGCATGCCGGCAAAGTTTCCTGATGCTTGAAAACTCAAAAGGAAGATCAAGTAAGAGCTCGCACACCTGCCTGTTTTCAGGATCCAGGGACAACGCTTTTTCGGCAAGCTTTGCAACGGCAAGATTCACTTTTTCCTGCCTGGAGCACCCGTGAAAACCAGCTACCTGCTCGATGCCGAAAAAGGCGAGTATTCCCATGATTTCATAAAAGCTGTCATCTAAAATCCCGGGTTCTTTTTTTAAAGTTTTTGCCATTCGGCATAAAATTTCAGCCTTTGCCATATCCGTTTGCACTTTCCCGGAAAATTCAAAAGAAAGCCGATCGATATAATCATACGCATAATCCGTAAAAAAACCGTATTTTGCGGTAATAATTTTACTTTCCAGCCAAATCCTTTTTTCCGGGTCAAAATGAGTTTCATTCACCAGGAACTGCAAAGCTTCCAGGGAAAAGCCGTTCTCCAGAAGACCGAATCCTGCAAGCGCTACAAGCTCGGTTTTTATTTTATCAGATTCGGTATGGTGGGGGGAAAAAATCGATAAAAGGCTGTCAAGTGCTCTCTTTATCTTTTTCGGACCGCCTGTTGAACCCGCCTGCTCAAATGCCGCCGTCTTTTTCCTTTTAAAGGCGCCTTCACCGAACAGAACCGTCAGGGTTTCGTTGCATTCGGCCGGCAGTTCATCCTGTCCGCCTTGTGCATATGCCTGTATGATTACGGGAACCGTTTTCAAGGGAAACTCGCTGCTCAGCATGGTACAGGCTTTGACCGCATCCGAATCCTCATTTGCGGCAAAAGCTTTCATCAGCTTTGCAAACAGCTTGATATCACAATAAGGGGACTTTCGGCCGAGCGGGGCAAGCCCGTCTGCTGCACGGCCCCATTCCCCACGGATCATCAGGGGCAAGGTTTTCTCCACCACTTCCCTGTCCTGTTTCAAATCAGGACCGTCAGGCAAAGAGTCAAGCAGCTCCGTCCTTTGGCTTAGAACCACCCGGTTTGCCAGCAACCGGTCGATTTCAGATGAAACCTTTTTTTCGCCGGTCAGTTTCAAATACAGAGAAACACTTTTTTCCACCGGCGCTTTTTCAATGATCTTTTTTACCGTATCCACAGGGAGGTCAACCGGATCGGGCAAAAGAGCAAAACAGTTCTCCATGACGGCATCCGCCTCGTCATACATCCGTTTTTGCTCAAGCTGACCGTGTCTCAGCAGGTACGCATCCATCAGGCCGGGCCGTATACTGCCCACAGGCGCTCCGTTTTTCTCCGCCTGCCTGTAACAGCTGACAGCATCCCGGGCATTTCCATTGTCAAGCAGTTGCAAAGCTCTTTTGATCAATTTTTCAGAGCTCATTTGCGCAAATTTTTGCTTTTCCGCCTGCCTTTTCTTCCTGCTTTTACCTTTGCTCTTTTTCCTGTTTTTCGCCATATTTTAAACCGAATAAAAAACAGCCGTCATATTTACTCTCCCTCCAAAGGACCGACGATCTTGTCAAACAGCCGGTCCGACTCATCCGCCACATCCCGGTGAAGCATTTTAAAGCGTTCCATCAGTTCCAGCGCAAACGGGGTCAGCTCGGAGCCGCCCCCGGCTTTGCCACCTATATTCCGGACCAGAAGGGGTTTTCCCAACCGTTCCTCGGTTGCCTTGATCCGGCCCCAGACGCCCCGGTAACTCATATTAAGCTCTTTCGATGCTTTCTTGATCGATCCTGTGTTTTTGACGGCCTCGAGTATTTTCAGCCGGCCCGGGCCGAATACCACCTCGCCTACCGCATCAACAATCCACACTTTCGATCGTACGGAAAACCCGTTTTCTTCTTCTTTCATATCCCGTCCTTACCACATTGGAGAATTGTTATTCAAGCGAAGTTTTACGCTATGTCTATATTGACATAGCGTAAAAACCATGCTAAAGCCGTACTGATTTATGTATTGAAATCATACAAAACATAAAGGACTTAAATGACGGGCTCACAACAGGAAACCGCTGTTCCAACCTACCCGGCGCCAATTTGGTGCAAGGACTCCGACGGGACCGAATACACTTTTGATGCATATATGGAACTGATACGGGCCTTTCACGGATATCCGGCCCCGGGACTCATCATTGCCGGAAAAATGGTACAGACGGCCCTGGGACACATTCCTCGGGACATCCTGTTTGACGCGATCTGCGAGACCGGCAACTGCCTGCCGGACGCGGTTCAGCTTTTGACCCCGTGCACCGCCGGCAACGGATGGATGAAAGTTCTTCCGTTTCAAAAATTCGCCCTTACTCTGTATGACAAGCACACAGGAGAAGGTTGCCGTGTATGGATCGACACGGAAAAGCTGGAAGAATTCCGTGAAATCAAATGCTGGTTCTATAAAACCAGGCCCAAAAGCGAACAGAACACCGACTTTCTGGTCCGACGGATTTTCGAGGCCGGGGTGAATATCCTGAGCGCATCCCCGGTAAAGGTGGACGCGGACCGGTTCGTGAAAAAAGGGCTGGGAGAAAGGGAGATCTGCCCGGTCTGCAATGAAGTGTATCCGGCCGGACACGGGAAGACATGCCGGAGCTGCCAGGGGGATTCCCCTTATTTGGAACCTGGTGAAGGCATGGGAATATCACCGGCTTCAGCTTCCGAGTCCCGCCCTTTCCTGAAAAGCGTACCCGTGGAACGGGCCGTCGGCGAGCGGGCCCTGCATGACATGACGCAGATCATACCCGGCCGATCCAAAGGTCCTGTTTTCCGTTCCGGCCGGACATTCGATGCCGGGGACGTCTGCCGGCTGCAGACCATGGGCAGGCAGCGGGTGTATGTGGAGACGGAACCGGCAGACAACGAAGGAGCAACCGATACCGGCGGCACGGCACAATGGATCCATGAAAATGAAGCCGCCATGCGGTTTGCCTCACTCATGGCCGGGGAAGGCGTAACGTACACCGAAACACCGAGTGAGGGTAAGGTCGATTTTGCAGCAAAACAAAACGGGCTTCTGATGGTGGACACGGAACGGCTGGAAGCATTTAACCTGCTTTCCGACGTGATCTGCGCCACCCGGAAGGGATACTCCATCGTATCCGAATCCGTGAAAATCGGCGGCACACGGGCGATTCCCTTATACCTGCCCGGAAACATTTTCCGCAAAGCCATCCGGATTCTTCAAAGGGGGCCCATTTTCCGGGTACTGCCGCTGAAAAAAGCAAGCGCCGGGATTCTGATCACCGGAAGCGAGATCGCAAACGGCCTGATCAAAGACCGGTTCGAGCCGATAATCACCGCCAAGCTCAAACAATATGATTGCCGGGTGGCCTGCTCGATCATTTCCCCGGATGACCGGGATATGATTTCAAGGGGCATACAGGATCTTCTGAATGAGGGGGCCGAGCTTATCATCACCACGGCCGGGTTGTCCGTGGACCCGGACGATGTCACCAGAAAGGGCCTTGTGGATGCCGGAACCGAAGACGTGCTGTACGGCGCCCCGATCCTGCCCGGCGCCATGACCCTTCTGGCACGGATCGGAGAAGTTCCCGTGATCGGGGTTCCGGCCTGCGGGCTTTTTTTCAGGACTACAAGCTTTGACCTGCTTTTGCCCAGGATTCTGGCCGGGATTGAAATCAAAAGACAGGATATTGCGCGTCTCGGGCATGGGGGATTCTGCTGGCAATGCAACGTGTGCCGGTACCCCAAATGTTCTTTCGGCAAAGCATAACATCGTTCCGGATTTTATACAGACAGGGAGGACAGCATGACAGAAGAAATGATCACCATCAACGGCATGGAGTGCCGAGTCAAACCGGGCCGGAGCATCTGGGAAACCGCAAGGGACAATGGAATTGAAGTCCCCACCCTATGCCTTCTAAAGGATGCGGCACCCACGGGCGCCTGCCGGATCTGCCTGGTGGAGGTGGAAGGCATGAACAATCTTGCCGCCTCCTGTTCCACGCCGGCACAGGCCGGTATGGTGGTATGGACGGAATCCAAAAAGGTGATAGCCGCCAGAAAGGAAATCCTTTCTCTAATGCTGGCCTCGGGCAACCACAACTGCGGGATCGGGTCCACAACAAACGATGACTGGACCGAATTTCAGCTCAATGCCGAAACATACGACAAAGATGAAGAGTTATGCCCGGCCTGGGGCGACTGCAGGCTGCAGGATCTGGCATACCGGTACGGCGTAAAAACGGACGATGCGGCCCGGGTTCCCGCCCGGTATCCCAAGGAAACCGTCAATCCGCTGATTGTCCGGGACTTTTCCAGGTGCATCCTCTGCGGCCGCTGTGTCCAGGCCTGCAACGAGGTCCAGGTGAACCGGGCCATCCATGTCGGCTATCGCGGAACCGATTCCAAAATCGTTGCCGGAACGGATGTGCCGCTCAAGGATTCGGACTGCGTGTTCTGCGGGGAATGCATCCAGGCCTGCCCGACCGGGGCCCTCGTGGAAAAAAAGTCCCTTTCCTCCTGGCGGCCCTGGGAAGAAAAGAAAATCCGGACCACCTGCCCCTACTGCGGTGTGGGATGCCAGCAGTGGCTGCATGTTTGTGACGGAAAAATCGTGAAAGTCACCGGTGTGGAGGACGGTTCTCCCAACAAAGGAAGACTCTGCGTCAAGGGGCGGTTCGGGTTTGATTTCATCTACTCCGAAGAAAGGCTCACCACGCCGTTGATCAAGGAGAACGGCACCTTCCGCAGGGCGGAATGGAAAGAGGCACTGGACCTTGTGGCGGAAAAATTCAAAACCAACAACATCCATCATTGCGCCCGAACGTGACATGCGCCCACGGTCGCCGGTCTGGCGGCCACATTCGGATCCGGGGCCATGACCAACTCGTTTGAGGAATTTCCAAGAGCGAAAATGTTTTTCGTGATCGGCTCCAACATGAC
>JAIPEK010000138.1 GCA_021737205.1 Desulfarculaceae bacterium | reverse complement strand
GCTTTAACCCCATAATCAAACATCAACAGGAGAAGACAATGGCAGCTGCCGAAGAACCACTTGACCAGTTGTGTATCAATACCATCCGAACCCTTTCCATCGATGCGATCCAGCAGGCGAATTCCGGCCATCCCGGGGCGCCCATGGGCCTTGCACCGGCCGCCCATGTGCTGTGGAAACACTTTCTGAAATTCAATCCGAAAAATCCGGCCTGGGTCGACCGGGACCGGTTCGTTCTTTCCGCCGGCCACGCATCCATGCTCCTTTATTCCCTTCTTTACCTGAACGGGTATGATCTTTCCCTGGAGGACCTGGTTCAGTTCCGGCAGTGGGGCAGCAAAACACCCGGGCATCCCGAATACGGGCACACCCCCGGCGTGGAAACCACAACCGGCCCCCTGGGACAGGGCTTTGGCAACGCAGTGGGAATGGCCATGGCCGAGCGCCATATGGCGGCCCGATTCAACAGCGACGGAAAAGAGATCATTGATCATTATACCTATGTCATGTGCGGGGACGGTGACCTCATGGAAGGGGTGGCCATGGAGTCGGCATCCCTTGCCGGCCATCTGGGGCTTTCCCGGCTGATCTGTTTGTATGACGACAACGATATTTCCATCGAGGGTTCCACGGATCTCGCCTTTACCGAAGATGTAAAACTCAAGTTCGAAAGCATGAACTGGCAGGTCATTGAAGTAGGGGATGGAAATGACCTGGAAGCAATTTACAACGCGATCGATACGGCCCGTTCGGAAACCCGGAAGCCGTCCCTGATCAAATTGAAAACCGAGATCGCTTACGGCAGTCCTGCCAAACAGGGGTCCGCAGGTGCGCACGGCGCGCCCCTGGGCGAAGACGAGGTCCGGAAGGTCAAGGAATTTTTCAACTTTCCTTCGGACAAGAACTTTTATGTGCCGGACGAAGTGCTCCGGGAAAGGGAGCGGGTCATTGAAAAGGCGGATGCGCTTGAAGGAGACTGGCAGGATAGGTTCAACTCCTTCAAAAAGGAGGCGCCCGGGCTTGCCGACCTTTTTGCGGATGCGGTGAGCGGTTTTCTCACACAAGGGTGGGACAGGGATATACCCGTATTCAGCCCGTCGGATGATCCGGTGGCCACAAGGGCCGCATCCGGCAAGATGATCAACGCCATCGCCCCGAACCTGCCCGTTCTCATGGGCGGATCAGCCGACCTGGCCCCGTCCAACAAAACTTATATCGAAGGGGAGCCCGATTTCGGTAAAGAATCGTACCACGGCAGAAACATCCGGTTCGGTGTCCGGGAGCACGCCATGGGATCGGTGGTTTCAGGGCTGTGCCTCCACGGCGGCATCCGGCCCTACGGGGGCACCTTCCTCGTGTTTGCCGATTATATGCGCCCGGCCATCCGGATGGCTGCAATCATGAAGCTGCCCGTGATCTATGTGTTCACCCATGACAGCATTGCAGTGGGAGAGGACGGCCCCACCCATCAGCCGGTGGAGCATGCCGCTTCCCTTCGCGCGATCCCCGGGCTCAACGTAATCCGGCCGGCTGACGCTAATGAAACCGCACGCGCCTGGAAAAAGGCCCTGGAAACCAACGGCTGCCCGACCGCTCTCCTGTTGAGCCGTCAGAAACTGCCGCACCTGGATCTTTCCGAAGCCGACGGGGACCTGGAAAACGGGGCCTACATCGTCAGGGACTCAAAAGAGACTCCCGAGCTGATCCTCATCGGGTCGGGAGCGGAACTGCATGCCTGTATGGAGGCTTCAGCCGTGCTCGAAAAAGAAGGGGTCAAGGTCCGCGTGGTGAGCATGCCCTCATGGGAGCTTTTTGAATCGGCCCCGGAATCCTACCGGCGGCGGATTCTTCCGGATACCCTCAAAAAGCGGGTGGCGGTGGAAGCGGGGAGCCCCATGGGGTGGGACCGGTATGTCTCCTGTGAAGGTACGGTAATCGGTATAGATACCTTCGGCGCGTCCGCACCGGGCGGCCGGGTGCTGGCCGAGTACGGGTTTACGCCGGGAAACATCGTGTCAAAGGCAAAGGAAGTGCTCGGCAGGTAGGGCCGGTAAAAAAAACAGGGCTTGAAAACCTTCAGACTTTCTGCAGGTTTTCAAGCTTTTTTTCAATCGGCTTGATTTTTTCTTTCTCCCCCTTTTTTTTCAACTCTTCCAGCTTCTTTTGCAGCTTGGGGATGATCTCGTCTCTGATCTTGTCACGGGTTTTTTCCCCGGCGGTTTTCATCTTTTCGGAGAGCGCTTCCAGCTCTTTTTCAAATCTTTTGTACTGTTCGCTTTCGGGCAGCTGTTTCATGTCCCGGACAAACCGGTCAAGACCCCGGTCCATGTCATCCACCATCTCTTTGAAAATCCCCATGGCGGAGCTCGGTGCATACGGTTGTCCTTTTACGGTTTTGCCACTCTCCAAAGGGCTGCCGGTTTCGGATTCGTGGGCCATGAACAGCGCTTTCGCTTCCGCGTCGGAAGGATCGGATGCGATATAGAAGACGGAGTCGGTGCGTACGGCATTCCGGAACTCCTTTTCAATTGTCACGGATACCAGGAATTTCCCGTCTTCAGAGTACTCGATCCGGTCCACCGAACCGATGGTCTGTTCTTCGAAGATCACCGGAGCCGATTTTTTCAATCCTTTTACCGTGTCGAACGTGATGTCCAGTTCAAACGGGGTGCAGCCGGAAATCACAAAAAAAATCAGAAAGTTCAGCAAAAGCAGTGCGTTTTTGGGGATGGGACGTCTCATTTTCAATGCAGATCCTCTTCAGTGTTGTCTTTTTTACCATCATATACCGTTTTCCCGGAAGTTTTCAACCTGTTTTTGAGCCGGGAGATTTTCCGCCGGATGCCCGTTTCCTGCATGCAGGGGAAAAGAGCGTTGTTGGTGTATACGGGGTCGCTTTCAATATCGTATCTCGAGTGCTTCACAGCGGTTTCCCACATTCGTGTATGGGGAATGGGCGTGTAAAATGCAAAGGTCGGGGTGGTGCCGGTCTGCCGCACATGTTGGAAAGACGCCTCTATCTCGTCGAACCCCTGGCCCGGAAGACCGCACAGAAGGTAGGCGCCGATCTGTTTCCCGTCGAACCCCGCCTTTTTCAGCCCGGAAACGGCACAAGAAAAATCGGTTCCGGCTACCTTGGCATCCATGGTTCGGTTCCGGGAAAAATCAGCTGTTTCCAGCCCCATCCGGATGCTTTTGAACCCGGCCTTTTTCATCAGAAGGCAGGTTTTCTCGTCAAGTTCCTTGACATGAACGGCGTTGGGGGTGTGAAAGGACACATCAAGATCGGATGCGGCGATTTTTTCAAACAGAATCAGGGCATGGCGTTCCTTGTCCACCAGCAGGGCATCGTCATAGAATGCAAAATTCCTTACCCCGTATTTTTGATGCCAGTATTCGATCTCCCGGAATACCGAATCCACGGACCGTCTCCGGAACGTATCCGCAAGATGGGATGAAGCGCAGTAGTCGCATGAAAACGGGCACCCGACAGTGGTGGTAAGGGGAACATAGGGGATGCGGCCGAGCATGTGAAAGGCGGGATACGGGTGGCTGTCCAGGTTGCCCGGCTCGAAATCTGCGGCAAGGCCGATGCCGGTATACCTGTGGATGGAGCGGAAAATTTTTTCAAAATCTGCGCCTGATATCACGATATCCGCACCCGTGTATTGTTCGGCGTGCTCGAACCAGAGCGTGGCGTATATACCGCCGAGAATCACCGGCACATCGGGGTATACTTCCCGGATTGTTTCGATGGTTTCTTTTACCCCGGGCGCCCAGTAGGTCATGCCGGAGGTCACGAGCACAAGATCGGGCTTTCCTGCTGCTTCCAGATCTTGTCTGAACCATTCGGGGGCGATCCCGTACCTGGAAAACTGCTGTTTTACGTTGGGCAGACCGGGCGGCGGATCGATTTTCCGTTTCCGGTAGGGGCCCCGGCCGTCCGGCAGAGTTTTGCGTTGCTCCGTGTCCATGGGATGAAACCGGTCGGTGCAGTCAATAAATGTGACGCCTGCCCCCTGCTGTTCCAAAAGCGCTGCGATTTTCAACAGCCCCACCGGTTTGGACCAGAAATCGAATGCAGCAAAATCATGAATCCAGGGATTGACACAGAGGATGTGGGGAGAATCCTGGTTGTTGTAGCTCATATGTCTCATACGATCAGGATCAGCAGTGATTCAGGAGAAGTACTTCATGGAGGTTTTCTTCAATTCCCGTTTGCTGAACAGAATGGTGTAATCGGTCTGCTCGACCCGGTTTGAGATTTTTCTCACGACCGCCCTGCAGGTTTCTTCATCCGGGGCGTGGACCATGGTGTACACGTTGAATTCCCACCCGGGGGCCGGGTCTCTTCTGTAACAGTGGGTGACTTCGGAGAACGACGCCATGGTATGGCCGACCTTTTGCGCCTGTTCTTCCGGCACCTTCCAGGCCACCATGGCGTTGGCCTTGTACCCGGAATTCTGGTGCTTCAGTGTGGCGCCGAATCTCCGGATAATCCCGCGCTCCTTGAGGTCGGAAAGAATTTCGAGGAACTGTTCTTCCGGTATGCCGATCTGTTCGGCAAGTTCGAGAAACGGGCGTTCGGTTACCGGAATGTCCCCTTCAAGAGAGGCAATGACGTTTTTTTCAAGTTCGGTCAGCATACCAGCTTATTAAATTATGTTCGAGGGCAAAAGTCAAGTATAAATCAGCGCTCACCGTTTCTGCATCAGGCATATCCAGGCCTTGGGCGCAGGCTTGCTGTCGGAATCCATCAGCCCGGAAGCTATGAACTGGATTTCGAAAAAGGGTTCCACAGCGGTGACGATCTCGGTTGCGCTCCGCTTCGGCGGGCCCTTGCCCTCCCTTTCGTCATCCGAGATTCCGGCAATACAGAACCAGAGTCCTTTATCCTTTAAGTGGAAGGCGGCATTTTCGGCAAAACGGCCCCGGTCCTCCCCGGAATCGAAGGAATGAAAACACCCCCTGTCAAAGAGAAAATCAAAGGGCCGTTCTTTGACGGTCTCCTTGAGAAAGTTTAGTTTGTGAAAGGTGGCGGAAATTCCTTTTTTCCGGGCTTTTTCCTTTGCCTTCCGGATGGCGGTTCCGGATACATCGATGCCTGTGATTTTGTATCCGTTTTCTGCAAGCCAGATCGTACAGGTGCCGATGCCGCACCCCACATCCAGGACCCGTCCGGTTTTGATGTTTCTTTTGGCAAGGATGTTGACCAGGTTGGCATCCACCCGGCCGAGCTCCCAGGGTGTATTTTCAGTTTTGTACCGCTCTTCGAATGTTTCCGGATCGGTCATGACATGTCCTGCCGGTTTTCCGGAAAAAGGCTGATAATGGCGTCTTCATTTGCATCACAGATGCCTCTTTCGGTGATGAACCCGGTGACAAGGTGCGCCGGTGTGACATCAAACGCGGGGTTTGCTGCAGGACTCTTTTCCGGCGGAACCATCACATCGGTGACGGCGCCGTTCGGGTCAAGGCCTCTGACAAACCGCACTTCATCGGGCGATCGTTCCTCTATCGGGATTTGTCTTCCCTCCTTGACGTTCCAGTCAAATGTGCTGGACGGCAGCGCCACATAGAAGTCAATTCCGTTGTCCCTTGCAGCCAGCGCCTTGAGATACGTCCCGATCTTGTTGGCCACGTCTCCGGCCCGGGTGGTCCGGTCCGTTCCCACGATCACCAGATCCACCATGCCGCGCTGCATCAGGTGGCCCCCTGCATTGTCCGTGACCACCGTATGATCGACCCCGGCCCGGGCCAGTTCCCATGCCGTAAGCCTCGAGCCCTGGTTGAGCGGTCTTGTCTCGTCCACCCATACATGGACGGGAATTCCCTTTTCATGGGCCTTGTACACCGGGGCCGTGGCCGTTCCGTATTCGATGCAGGCCAGCCGGCCGGCGTTGCAGTGGGTGAGGATGTTCACCGGCGCGCCGTTTTTGTTCCGGCTGATGGTTTCGATCAGGCCGACCCCGTTTTCTCCTATTTTCCGGCAGTTTTCCGTTTCCAGCTCCACCACGGAAAACGCGGCCGAGAGGCAGGCGTCGAGCCTGTCGGCGGCAGTTTTCTGCTCCAGAACCGCCTTGCACACGATATCCACACCCCACGCCAGGTTGACCGCAGTGGGCCGGGCCGCCTTGAGCCGTTCACATTCCATCTTGACATATTCGTCGTCTTCCGCCTTTTTGTCCTCCCACGCCAGTATCGTGTATACGCCCAGCGCGCCTGTAGCACCGATAAGCGGCGCTCCCCTGACAAACATTTCTTTTATGGCATCGATCACGTCGACCACGGTTTCAAGGTCCGCCTCCACGAACCGGTGGGGCAGTTGCCGCTGGTCGATCACTT
>JAIPEK010000137.1 GCA_021737205.1 Desulfarculaceae bacterium | reverse complement strand
TGCGACGGCATGGCATCCATGAAAACCTGCCCGCACTCCAAAGAAGACAGGGTGGTTCTGTCCGGCACCAAGCTTAGAAAGGCGCTTTCAGAAGGCGAATCAGTACCAGATCACTTCGGCCGTGAAGAAGTTCTCGATATTCTCCGCGAGTACTATGAGGGACTGACCGAAAAAGTTGAAATTAAAATGCAGAGCCATGCTGAAGGATCCAACATGTAGGTTGGCCCTGGTCCGACATTTTATTCAATTTTGACGAAGTTTAAAGGGGGTGCCGCAACGGTGCCCCCTTTTTTACTCTGAACAAAGAAATATCAGTAACCGTTCACGGTTTACAGTTGTCGGTTCACGGTTAAAAAAACGAAGGTATGTGAACTGTAAACTGTGAACCGATAACCGTGAACGGTTACAAATATCCGGAGGGATCGGATGATCGTATACGTACAGACGGATCAAAGGACCCAGATGAAGGACATCACGGACAAGGTAAAAGAGAATCTCAAAAGTCTCGGGGAAAAAAACGGGCTGGTTCATATTTTTTCCATGCACACCACGGCCGCGGTGACGATCAACGAAAACGCGGACCCGGATGTGGCCGGAGATATCCTCCGTGCAACAGAGAGGCTCGTGCCGTTTGAAGCCGGTTACCGTCATATGGAAGGCAATTCCGCCGCTCACATCAAAACCAGTCTGTTCGGCCAGTCGGAAACCGTTGTGTTAAAGGACGGTCGGCTGGTCCTGGGGACCTGGCAAGGGATCTACTTCTGCGAGTTCGACGGACCCAGAAGCAGGAAAGTTCATGTGAAGGTGATTCCGGATAAATTGTAACGGCAGGTATAACCGTTCACGGTTTACAGTTGTCGGTTCACGGTTAAAAAAACGAAGTATGTGAACTGTGAACTGTGAACCGACAACCGTGAACGGTTACCAGCAGGTTTACTGGTGTTCCACGTCGAGTTCTTCGTTTGTGGCCCCCCACGGCGCGATTCTCAAGAGGAGGAAAAGGCCGGGAGCCGCCAGAAGGGCGCAGATGATGTAAAAATTCACCCAACCCAGATGTTCGGCCATGAAACCGGTCAGTGAGGCGGCCACTGCGCCGGGTACCGCCATCAGACTTGTCAGGAGGGCGTACTGCGTGGCGGTGAACTGCTTGTTGGTTTTGATGGCCATATAGGTGGCATAGGCTGCCTGCCCCAGGCCGGTGGCAAAGAATTCGAATCCCACCACCAGGCTCAGAACGTGCTCTCTGTGATTCGCCCAGAGCGCCGAATCATGGTCGATGAGAATCAGGAAGGCAAAAAAGGCCGTTGAAACCGCCTGCAGCACCCCGAACGTCCAAAGCGATTTGGCGATGCCGAGCCGGATCATGATGGCCCCGCCCACGAGGACCCCGCCGAACAGGCCCAGCATGCCGATGCCTTTTACGATGATGAAGTATTCGGTTTTGGAGAACCCCATCTTCAGGATAAAAGGGATATTCATGGCTCCGGCCATGTTGTCCCCGATTTTGTACAGCAGGATGAAGGCCAGCACAATCAGGGCACCGTCCCGTTTAAAAAACTCAAGGAACGGCAGTATCACTGCATCCCGCATACTGCCCGGAGCAGGTGCGTTCACTGCGGGTTCCGAGACCAGCACCGTGGTGGCGATGCCGGTGAGCATCATCAAGGCCAGTACCAGATGAATGGAATCCCAGTCCACACCGGAGTCGGCAAGGAAAAAGGCGATGCCCACGGATACATACATCCCGAGCCGCCAGGCGTTCATCCAGACACCGGTTCCGAAACCGAGTTCCTCATCCGTCAGGTATTCCCGCCGGAACGCATCCAGTGCGATGTCCTGGCTGGCCCCGAAAAAGGCGATGGCCACGGCCATCACACCGATCCACAGGAGATAGCGGTCCGGACTGAACTGGCCGATCACGGAAATAGCAATCAGAAGCCCGATCTGGGCGATAAGGATCCATCCTCTTCTGCGGCCGAGGAACGGGGGGACGTATCGGTCCATGACAGGAGACCAGAGGAATTTCAGGGTATAGGGCATGGTCACGGCGGAGAAAATGCCGATGGTGGTCAGGTCCACATTGGCATCGGTCATCCACGCCTTGAGCACATCTTTTACAATATAAAAAGGGAATCCGGAAGCGAACCCGAAGGCGAACATGGCCAGCATTTTCCAGGAGAAAATGATTCGGCCGGTGGTGCGGGCCCAGTCTCTGACTCTTTCTTTCACGGATGAATTCAATGTCGGGATCAAAGATGGATTTCCATGCCGCCTGCAACGGCAAAGCACTCGATGGAAGAGTTCCGGGCAAGAAGGTCGGCTCCGGCCTCCTCGACCAGCCGGTCCATTTCAGCATCCCCCCGGTTCTGGTTGATATGGAAAAAACCGAGGCGTCCGACTCCGGCTTCAACCGCCAGCCGCACTACTTCGGGAATGGGCGAGTGTCCCCACCCTTTCCGGGGCTGATACTCTTCAGATGTAAATTCGGCATCGTGAAACAGGATATCCGCGTTTCTGGAAAAATCCGCGTAGTCCTGGAACGTCATACCCCCGGGATGTGGGTATCCCGGTTCATTGTCCGTAATAAAGGCAAAGGTTTTCCCCTCCTCGGTAAGCTTGTATCCAAGACCTCCGCCGGGGTGGCTCAAAGGAATGGTTTCCACCGTGACGGACCCGATTTTAAGGGAGTTTCGTATCTCGTCGGTGAATTCGATATCCGCTTGGACATCTTCCAGCGTGATAGGGAAGAGCGGCGGTTTCATTATGGTTTTGACCATGGACTGCACGTCGGTCCGGCCGAACCTGTTGTCCGGGACGATAATCCGTCTGTTTTTGAGAAAAAGCGGAGTGAAAAAGTTGAACCCGATGACATGGTCCAGGTGGCTGTGGGTGAACAACAGGTGAAATTCTTTTACAGACTTGAAATACGGGGTTTCTCCGAGTTTCCGGATCCCTGTTCCGGCATCGATGATAATGGAATGGCCGGTCTTCGCCTCCACCTCGATACAGGTGGTATCGCCTCCGTATTTGAGATACTCCCGCCCGGACACGGGAATGGATCCTCTTGAGCCCCAACATCGAATTCGCATTTTTTCCAATTAGCACATAAAAACCGATGAGTCCACAATAAAATTGCGACATCTTATATTGACTTTAAACGGGTTTCACATTAACTTCATAAATTCAGGGATGGTTTGCATGGATTAGTACTCAATATCCAACATACAGAGGAGTTAGTAATGGCGCAGCTTATTGCAGACAGAAGAGACATTGACTTTGTGCTTCACGAACAGGTCGGCAGAGTCGAGCATGACAAATTTTCCGAATTCAACAAAAAGACGGTTGATCTGATTGTTACCGAGGCAAGGAACCTGGCGGTAAAGGAGATTCTGCCCACCCAGAAGACAGGGGATGAGCAAGGGTGTGTGTTTGAGAACGGACAAGTGAAAGTGCCTGACTCGTTTCACCGGGCCTGGGATCTTTACCGGGAGGGGGAGTGGCTTGCCATGACCGATAACCCTGAATACGGCGGACAGGGGATGCCCATGGTAGTGGGGACGGCGGCGTTGGAGTACATGGTCGGGGCGAATCCTTCGTTCATGCTGTACAGCGGCATGACACACGGGGCGGCAAGACTGGTTGAATCCTTCGGTACCGACGAGCAGAAAGACATGTATCTGGAAAACATGTTCTCCGGAAAATGGGGCGGTACCATGCTTCTCACCGAATCCGAGGCCGGCTCCGATGTAGGGGCCCTGACCACCACGGCCATACCGAGAGAAGACGGTACGTACCATATTCAAGGCACTAAGATTTTTATATCCGGCGGAGAGAATGACCTTGTGGAAAATATCGTGCACCCGGTTCTGGCCCGGATTGAAGGTGCGCCCGCCGGTACCGCCGGCATATCGTTATTCCTTGTGCCCAAATACCGGGTAAACGAAGACGGTTCTCTCGGAGAATTCAACAACGTGGAGTGCACCGGAGTAGAGGAAAAAATGGGCATCCACGGGAACGCCACCGCCACCCTGGCCCTGGGGGAAAAAGGCGAGTGCGTCGGGACGCTTCTGGGAAAAGAAAACAAAGGCATGTCTGAAATGTTCCAGATGATGAACGAGGCCCGGGCTTTTGTGGGTCTCCAGGGACTTGCCGCGGCATCCGCCTCTTATATGTATGCCCTGGATTATGCCAGAAACCGGATCCAGGGACGCCATATCCTTGCGGGGAAAAACAAAGAAGCTGAAAGCGTCCGGATCATAGAGCATCCGGATGTGCGGCGCCAGCTTCTCACCATGAAGGCCATGGTGGAAGGCATGAGAAGCCTGCTCTATTACAATGCCGGATGCATAGACGAGGCCGGTACTACGGATGACCCGGACGAGAAACAACGGTTCACCGCTCTGGTGGAAGTGCTCACCCCGATTGTCAAAGGCTATGTCACGGACCGGTCCCTGGAGGTCTGTTCCCATGCCGTCCAGGTGTACGGGGGATACGGCTACATCAGTGAATACCCGGTGGAACAGTTGATGAGAGACTCCCGCATATTCATGATTTACGAGGGGACCAACGGCATACAGGCGGCTGATCTACTGGGAAGAAAACTTTCCATGCATGGCGGACAGGCATTTTCGTGGTACCTGGAGGCCATGCGCAAAACCGTTGAAGAGGCGGGGGGGCAGGCGGAACTCGCCGATCCGGCCCAAAAGGTTGGACAGGCCGTTACCCGGCTGGAAGCCACGGCTGAAGATTTAAAAAAGAGAATCAAGGCCGGCGGTGTCATGAACGCCTTTTCCTTTGCTCATCCGTTCCTGGAGGCAGCCGGGGATGTGAGCGTGGCCTGGATGCTTCTCTGGCGGGCGCATGTCGCGTTGCCGAAACTGTTGAAAAAAGCGGGAACCCTTGAAATGCCGGAAGTCATGGAAAAGGCCCAAAAAAACAAGGATGCGGCTTTTTATGCAGGCCAATGGAAAACAGCGTCGTTTTTCATCAACAAGATGCTGCCGGCCACCATGGGCAAAATGGATGCTGTTTTAGGGGCGGACACGTCTGTGGAAGATTTGCCGGAAGCCTCGTTCGGCTCCAGATAGTCGTTTTCCGCCGCAAGGAATTTGTTCGTAATTATTATCCAACAGGAGGAAATATGCTGAATTATATCAGAAAGAGTCTTTTGTCCGGTGTCGGCCTTGCGCTGAGATCGAAATCCGAAATCGAAAGTATCGCAAAGGAGCTGGCCGATCAGTCCAAACTCAATCAGGAGGAGGCAGGCAAACTTTTTGACGAGCTCAATGAAAAGTATGATGATGCCCGGAACAAACTCGATGAGAGGATCGAAA
Source organism: Desulfarculaceae bacterium (assembly GCA_021737205.1). GTDB lineage: Bacteria > Desulfobacterota > Desulfobacteria > Desulfobacterales > Desulfobacteraceae > JAIPEK01. The sequence goes on along the minus strand of JAIPEK010000137.1, from coordinate 1,028 downwards.
AACAGGTGGAAAAGGTCTTTAAAAAGTTCGACATTGCCGGCCGCTCCGACATCGACGAGCTGAACAAAAGGATTGATCGGCTGGTGGAGCTGATGGACGAGAAGAAAGAGTAACCTTCATATTTGATGCTGAGTATAAAAAAAATAGGAAGTTTCGGCAGAACCTACCGCAATGTGGTCCGGTACCAGCAGATTCTGGGTACCATAATCAAGTACGGGTTCGGCAACATTGTGGATGCCCTGAAAATCGAGCAGTATATCGAGGTGGGGCTGAAGTTCCTCAACCGGGAAAGAAAGGAGAAAATCGAGCGGCATTCCGGCAGTGAACGGATTCGGATGTGTCTGGAAGAGCTCGGTCCCACGTTCATTAAACTGGGACAGATTCTTTCCTCCCGCCCGGATCTGGTGCCGGTGTATTTGATCAAGGAGATTTCCAAACTCCAGGATGAAGTGCCGCCTTTTGGATATGACGAGGTGGTTACCACCATTGTGGCGGAACTGGGGCAAAAACCCGAAGATGTGTTCGAGACCATTGAAGAGGAGCCTTTGGCAGCGGCCTCCATCGCCCAGGTCCACAAGGCCACGCTCAAGGGGGGAGAAAATGTGGCGGTCAAGGTCCAGCGTCCGGGAATCAGGAAAACCGTCCAGGTGGATCTGGAGATCATGCATCACCTGGCCACGCTCATGGAAACCCACATAGAGGAACTCGCCTATCACCGGCCGGTGAAAATCGTGGAGGAGTTTGCCAAGAGCATTGAAAAAGAGCTCGATTTTACCATCGAGCTGTCCAATATCGAACGGATGGCACACCAGTTCAGTAAAGACCGCACCGTACACATTCCAAAGGTGTACAACGACGAATCCTCCGAGAAGGTGCTGACCATGGAGTATGTGGACGGGATCAAGGTGTCTGATATTGAGGAAATTGATCAGGCGGGTATGAACCGGAAGATTATTACCAAGCGGGGTGCGGATTTTACCATGAAGCAGGTGTTTGAATACGGTTTTTTTCATGCCGACCCCCACCCG
>JAIPEK010000136.1 GCA_021737205.1 Desulfarculaceae bacterium | reverse complement strand
GAAAACAACCGGGTGTTCAAAAAAGAGAGTACGGTGCAATGGAGATGCAGGAACTGCGGGTACAACCATGAAGGAGATCCGGCTCCTGAAAAGTGTCCTGCATGTGATCATCCCAAGGCCCATTTTGAACTTTTGAAAGAAAATTATTAATCATCAGCAAAGGAGGCAAGTTATGGCTGAAAAGCTTGGAATTTACAAATGCGGCAAATGCGGCAATATCGTGGAAGTCCTTCATGCGGAAAAACCCCCGGTCATGTGCTGCGGCCAGAACATGGAGCGCGTGGTGGAGAATACGGTTGATGCGGCCACGGAGAAACATGTGCCGGTTCTGGAAAAGATTGACGGCGGATACAAGGTGAAGGTGGGCAGTGTACCCCATCCCATGCAGAGCGAGCACTGGATTCAGTGGATCGAGCTGCACAACGAAGACGGCACCCTGATCCAGAGAAAATTCCTTACACCTTCGGATGAGCCGGAAGCCGAATTCAAAACAGCTGCTGCCAAGGTAACGGCAAAGGAATACTGTAACCTGCACGGTTTCTGGAAATCCTGAAACAAGAAACTTGAGACTTGAAACAAGAGACAAGCAGTTAGGTGTTAGGTATTCGGTTTTACCTAACACCTAACACCTATCATCTACTCAGCTGAATGACACTCGTTACAGCTCCTTTCCGGCCCGGCAGCTTTCCCCTTTGCGGCAAGTTCCTTGTGGCAGTTAATGCAGTCTTTCATGATTTCCATTCTTTTCAGCTTTCCGTTTTCCACCTGTGCTTTTATCGCTCCGCTCTGCTTGGGGAATTTGGCGTGACAGATACTGCAGTTCTCCAGGGTTTTCTGGTGCATCCCATGCGGAAACGAAACATCCCCTTTTCTGCCCCCCTCAATAACAAGCTTTCCATTTTCCGCGCCGCCTGAAACCGGCACGGCCAGAAACAGAATGACAAGGCTGGTCCGGAGTGCACGGCGGATCATGTCAGATCCCCTTTGTCAACGGCTTTCAATTTTCCCGAAAGCAGCTTCAAGTGGCTCATTTCCTCTTTGATAATGTCATTGATTCTTGGTTTGCCGTATTTCTCCGGAACCATTTCCTTCATGCCGAGATAGAAAACAATGGAATCTTTTTCCGTCTGGATTGCGGATTTGAGGATTTCAGTCATGTCCTTGCCGGGTTTCTTTTTTTTGGAAAAGACCCGGTTGTCTGCCAGGGCCTTGAGATACAAGGCGTTCTCATCCTCCGGATCGAAAACCAGAAGGGTTTGTTCCCCGTCTGTCAGCTCTTTTTGCATCTCTTGAAAGGTTTTCTCGTGGTCATCCTCCATTTCGGCAAGCTCTATCAGAAAATTTTTATGGTCTTCGTTGTCAACGCTTTCTGCCGCCTCACGGTAAAATGCCGCGCCGGTTATTTCGATCTGTCTGGCCATCTCAAAAATTTCATTTGCATTAAAATCGGTTCCCATTTTGCCTCCGCAACCTAAATAATTAACAGATTTCCGTTACTTTTTTACCAAGCTTTCGTCCCAGGTCGATACACTTTTCCAAGTTATTTTTGTCCGGCACATACTGCACATTCAATCCCTCATCGATGATGTCCAACTTCATCTGCTCGAGTTCACGATTTAGAATCTTAACCGCTTCCCCGCTCCAGCCGTAGGATCCGAAGGCGGCAGCAACCTTGTTCTCGGGACGCAGTCCCTTGATGTAGGTCAGCACATCCGCAACCACGGGGAAAATGCCGTTGTTGAGTGTCGGAGATCCCACCGCGATCCCCCCGGCATCCATAACTTCGGTCATGATATCACTTCTGTGCCATTTTCTGGTGTTCATCAGCCGGACACTGACATTTTCATCCTCTACTCCCTTTGCAACGGCTTTTGCCATTTTTGCAGTGCTCTTCCACATGGTATCGAAAATGACCACCACCTTTTTCGACGGCTCCTGCCGGCTCCATTTGTCATAGGCGCTGATAATGGCGGATGGATCGTCCCGCCAGATAATCCCGTGGTCCGGGCATATCATGTTGAATTTCAGCCCCGCATCCGTCACGGTCTGCAAAAGTTTTTGAACCCGGCCGGAATAGGCCAGGAGAATATTGGCGTAGTACTTTTTGGCATGGGACATGACTTCATCGCCGATTTCGTCATCATAAACCGCATCACTTGCAATGTGCTGGCCGAACGCATCGCTTGAAAACAGAATGGCGTCCTCCTTGAGGTAGGAGAACATGCTGTCCGGCCAATGCAACATTTTGGTTTCCAGAAACGAGAAGGTTCTTTTTCCGATGCTCAGTTCATCCCCGCTTTGAACCACCTTGTAATTGTAATCCCGGTTGAAATGGCTTTTCAGGTTCTTGTGCCCCATTTTGGAGCAGTAAAGGGGCGTGTCCTCCCCGATCCGGTGCAGAATTTTGGGGATTGACCCGGAATGGTCCATTTCCGTGTGGTTGCTGATCACGATATCGATTTCGGACGGATCCATTATTTTACCGATGTTCTCCAGGAGTTCATCCGCAAATTCATCTTTCACCGTATCGATCAGAACGTTTTTTTCATCTTTTATCAAATATGCGTTGTACGTGGTCCCTTCGTATGTGGAGTAGCCGTGAAAATCGCGTATGTCCCAGTCCCGGCATCCAACGGAAAAAATGTTGGCCGCTATTTCAAGTGGATTATACATTATGTTCGTCCTTTCCTTGCTTATTCATCGATGAGTTCAAAAAATTCTTTTTCCGCTTCGCACAACGGGCAAACCCATTCATCCGGGAGGTCCTCGAAAACGGTTCCTGCTTCTATTCCGTTTTCATAGTCCCCTGTCCGGGGGTCGTATACATATCCGCACGGGCATTCATACTGATTCATATTTCCATCCTCCGTTACAATAGGTTATACATCCTCTCTTTGTAAAGATTCAATCATCAGAATGCAAGGAATATACCTCTCATAAGAAGAACAAAAAGTAAAAATTCCGGTTTGCCTGTTTCAAGATAAGCTGTATTATTATATGATTACGACTGTTACGTCAACGGGTTCTCGAAAGGGGCCTGTTTTTCCCGGTGGCCGCAGGAAGAAAAAGGCTGCTTTTGAACGGCAGTGCAAAGACAGAAAAAAGGGCGGATCAACAAATGTCGGTTTCCATTTTTGAAAAAGAATCCCGGTTGAAAGTCCCGGTTGAAAAATTGTTCCAATGGCATGAACGGCAGGGGGCCATCGAGCGATTGACACCTCCGTGGGCGCAGGTGAAACTGGTCCGGCATTCCGGCGGCATCAAAAAGGGCGCAAGGGTGAGGTTCCGCCTGGCCTTCGTGAAAATTCCCTTCCAATGGGAGGCCGAGCATGTCGATTACCAAAAAAACCGGCTTTTCAGGGACCGGCAGGTTCGCGGCCCGTTTGCCGATTGGATCCATACCCATTTGTTTTTTCCGGACGGTGAGGATGCCGCATTCATGAAAGACCGGATCGAGTTTCAACTTCCCTTTGATGTTCCGGGAAGGCCGTTACACCGGCTGGCACAAAAAGAGCTTGAAAGAATGTTTGCGTATCGGCACCGGGTTTTGAAGAATGATCTTGAAGCGCATGCCCGGAGCCTGAAACGGCTCAATGTGCTAGTGTCCGGCGGCAGCGGGGTGATCGGTTCCCAGCTGGTTCCGTACCTGAGGGCAGGGGGGCACCGGGTGATCCGGCTGGTCAGACGACGGCCCGCACCCGGCAGTGACGAAATGTACTGGGACCCGGGAAAAGGGGAGCTCGACCTTGAAGGGGCCGGGCCGATCGATGCGGTGATCAACCTGAACGGCGCCAATATCGCAAGAAGGTGGACTCCATCCGGAAAAAGAGAAATACTGGCCAGCAGGGTGAATCCGACCTTGCTTCTTGCCCGGAAGATTGCGGAGCTGGATACAAAACCTTCTGTTTTTCTGACTTCTTCGGCAGTGGGGTTTTACGGGGACCGGGAAGATGAAATGATCACGGAAGATGCGCCAAAGGCAAGCGGTTTTATGTCAAAGGTTTGCACAGATTGGGAAAAGGCGGCAATGCCGGCGGTGGATGCAGGAGTGCGCACCTGTTTCCTGCGGATCGGGGTTGTTCTCACCCCGGCCGGAGGTGCTCTTGCCCGGATGGTTCCGTTTTATAAAGCAGGATTGGGCGGCCGGATCGGGGACGGGAAGCAGGCCATGAGCTGGATAAGCATGGACGACACCCTGGGCGCTGTTCACCACGCTCTGTTCGATGATCGGCTTTCCGGCCCGGTGAATCTAACCGCCCCGGCTCCTGTCACCAACCGGGTGTTTGCCCGGTCCCTGTCCACGGTACTGTCAAGGCCCGGAAGGATCCGGGTCCCTGAACGTCTTGTGAAATTGTTGTGGGGCGAGATGGGCTACGAGGTTCTTTTGTCCGGGGCGGCGGTGATGCCGGAAAAACTGTTGGCGACCGAGTACCGTTTTATTCACAGCCATCTTGATGACGCCCTCTCTCATGTCTTGGGCCGCCCTGCTGTTGATTCAGCAGGGGTGTAACTTTGTGGTACCAATTTTGCAAAATAGTTTTATGCGGACATGACAACTACTCCACAATAACAGGAGGGACCATGAACACAAATCCAAGGGAATCCACAACAAGAGGGCTCGTGTTGAGCGTGACGGATGACGGCTGGGCACAAGTGGCAGCAGACCGGAAAAAAGGCTGCGACGGATGCGGAGAGGCAAAGAGTACATGTCACTCCTGTCTCACCACCACAAGGCGAACCGCACGGGCATTGAACAAAGCAGGCGCCAAAGCGGGTGACATTGTTCTTTTGAGCATGGACAGCTCGGTTGTATTCAAATACGCGGCACTTGTCTACTTTATTCCGGTGCTCGGCCTGATGATCGGTGCACTGGCCGGGTTTAAACTGGGGGCCGGTCTGCCTGTGTCTGCCGATGCCTCGACCATTCTTTTCGGAATCGGGGGGCTTGCTGCCGGCTTCTTTGTGTTGACCGTGATTTCCAAGCGGATCGGATCCGGCAAGTACTCGGGACCAGTCATCCGGAACGTGGTCATGGAAGGGAAAAAGGGAGGCTGATAAAAGCAAATCGTGTGCCCACATTTAATATATTGTGGTATTAGGTGGCAATGTGCTTGGATTTACGGGAAAACGGGAATGAAGGATTCCTTGTAGGCGTTCACGGAACGTTGAAATTGGAAATTTGGCCTTCATGCCCGACCTTACCCTTCTCCCCAATTTCTAATTTCCAATTTCAAGTTTCAAGCCGTGAACGGCTACGATTTCTTTTTCAGGCCATGAACCGGGGGAAAGACTGTATACTTTTTACCCGGGTGCGGGGTGAAGAAGCGGGTAAAAAGTATACAGCTGATCTGATCAACGAGTAGCGGCGTTTGGGACAACCACCTTCAATCCATGCTCTTTTTTGAAAGCCGCAGGCTGTTGGACACCACGGATATGCTGCTCATGGCCATGGCAAGCGCCGCCAGAATGGGATGGAGCTGGCGCAGGAACATGGGCAGCCCTGCAAAAGGGGCCAGAACACCTGCTGCAAGCGGTATCAGGATTGTATTGTACCCGAAGGCGAAAACTAGATTCTGCTTGATTGTACTCATGGTCTGCCTGCTGAGCTTGATCGCCGTGGGTACGCCGGTAAGGCTGCCTGCAGAAAGGATGATATCACCGGTTTCAATGGCCACGTCCGTTCCGGTCCCGATGGCAATGCCGATGTCTGCCCGGGCCAGTGCCGGTGCATCATTGATACCGTCCCCCACCATTCCGACGCTCTTTCCCTGTGACTGGAGTTCGGCCACAATAGAGGATTTCTCTTCGGGTTTCACTTCCGAATACACTTCATCGATCCGTACTTCGGATGCGATGGCCCGGGCCGTTCGCTCGTTATCTCCTGTGATCATGGCCACCGTAAGGCCGAGCTTGTGAAGTTCTTTCACCGCCTCTGCCGAATCCGGTTTCAATGTGTCCGCCAAAGCGATAAGTCCTGCTACCTGATCGTCATGCCCGACACAGATAACGGTTTTTCCCTGGGACTGCAGGGTCTCCACGGACTCGGAAAGATCGGCAAAGTTCATCTTCATCTCTTTGAACCATGCCGGTTTGCCTGCGAATACCTCCCGGCCGCCGATGCCGGCGCTGACCCCTGATCCGCCATGTGCCAGGAAATTCTCCGGTGCTGTTAATTCGAACTCCCTGGCGGCGGCCTCGTTGACAATCGCTTTGCCCAGCGGATGTTCAGACCCCTTTTCCACTGATGCGGCAAGTTTCAACAGATCGGTATTGGTTTCAGAAGATCCGGCGGGGGTATAAATGTCCGTTACCGACGGTTTGCCCACTGTAAGGGTCCCGGTTTTGTCAAGGACCACGGTGTCCAGCTTCACGGTAT
>JAIPEK010000135.1 GCA_021737205.1 Desulfarculaceae bacterium | reverse complement strand
TCATGGTGGTTGGCGGTGGCATCAGCGGCCTTACAACCGCCCTTGAAGCAGCCGAGGTGGGGTATGAGGTCTTCCTTGTGGAAAAGGAAGCTTCCCTTGGTGGAAGAGTCGCCCAGTTAAAACACTACTTCCCCAAACTTTGCCCGCCTACTTGCGGACTTGAAATTAATTACCGCCGGATCAAGGACAATCCCAAGATCAAAGTCTATACCATGACGGAAGTGGACAGCGTGGAAGGGTCCGCCGGAGACTACACGGTTCAGCTCAAAACCTATCCCAGATATGTCAACGACAACTGCACCTGTTGCGGGGAGTGCGAAAAAGTCTGTGAAACGGAAATTTCCAACGAATTCAACTTCGGGATGGACAAGAAAAAAGCGGCCTATCTGCCTCACAGAATGGCGTTTCCGCAGAAATATGTCATTGATGCGTCCATGCCCGCCGATGATCGGGAAAAAGTAAAAGAAGCCTGCAAGTACGATGCGGTTGATTTTGACATGACCGAAAAGAAATTCGATCTCAAGGTTGGATCTGTTGTGTGGAGTACGGGTTGGAAACCGTATGACGCCGCCCGGATCGACAACCTGGGATTCGGCCGCTACCAGAACGTGATCACCAACATGATGCTCGAAAGACTTGCATCCGGAAACGGCCCGACCGAAGGAAAAATTACCCGGCCCTCGGACGACAAGGAGCCCGAAACCATTGCGTTCGCCCAATGCGCCGGATCCAGGGATGAAAATCATCTGCCCTATTGTTCCTATATATGCTGCATGGCATCTTTGAAACACGCCACTTATCTCCGGGAGCAGTACCCTGCCGCAAAAATTTATATCTACTATATTGATCTGAGAACACCGGGCCTGAAATATGAAAACTTTTACAAAAAGCTGAAAGAGGATGAAAACGTCTTTTTTGTCAAAGGCAAGGTTGCAGAGGTGGAAGAAGAAGACGGATCCGGCAATGTAACCCTTGTTGCCGAAGATACTCTGTCAGGGGATAAAGTGCGGCAGACCGTGGACATGCTGGTTCTTGCCACCGGTATGGAGCCCAATACGTCTGTGGACAAACCGAATGCCGATTTGAAGTTCAATCCCGACGGCTTTATAGTAAATGACTTTGAGAAGGGCGGCATGTTTGCAGCAGGCTGCGCCAATAAGCCGGCAGATGTTGTCACATCGAACCAGAATGCAACCGGTATGGCACTTAAAGCCATTCAGACCCTGAAAAGGAGGTAGAAATAGCCATGAAGGATATACAGGTATATATTTGTACAGGCTGCGGAATAGGGGAAACACTCGATCTGGAAGCCTTGGCCGAGATTCCCGATGAAGAAGGGTATGACTGCAAGACCCATCCGTTTCTCTGCAGCAAAGAGGGTGTCGACCTGATCAAAAACGATATAGAGGAAGAGGATCTTGACGGCGTGGTCATCGGTGCATGTTCCCGGCGTGTCAACTTCGATGTATTCAAGTTTGACAACTGCGCGGTCGAACGCGTGAATCTCAGGGAAGGCGTTGTATGGCCCCATCCACGGGAAAAATACCCGGAGCTGACTGAAGAGCAGAAGGATGATGAAGAGCATTTTGATCCCATTCAGATGAAAGCCGAAGATTATGTCAAGATGGGCATGTGCCGTATTGAAAAGGTCAAGGATCCCGAACCCTATAAGCCCGAATCGTTTTCCAAAAAGATACTGGTGCTCGGCGGCGGCGTGACCGGAATGTCCACAGCGCTTGATGCGGCAAAGGCCGGATATGAAGTCACCATCGTGGAAAAGCAGGACAGTCTGGGCGGATATGCGGCTACACTGCGGCACCAGATGCCGGTGGAGGCCCCGTTTGAAAATCTGATTCCGCCGGTATCGGACAAGCTGATCCAGGAAGTGGAAAGCAACGCCTCCATTGAAGTGAAAACGGCCACTGAAGTCGCTCGTATTGCGGGACAGCCCGGTGAGTTCGTGATCACTTTCAAAAAGCCCGGGGAAAAGATTCCGTTTGACGTGCCGTATCCGCTCCCCGAAGAGATGATGTATGATGAGAACGGCAAAGAGCTGGATGCCGAAGCGATCCATGAGAAATTCATGGAATACAACGAAGGCAAAAACGACATCCTGACCATTGATCCCGAAGGTGAGCTTTTCGGCGCCGTTGTACTGGCAGCCGGCTGGCGGCCGCTGGTGCTCGAGGGCGAACAGTACGGGCATCTCTCTCTTGACAGCCCGGATGTGGTGACCAACCATGAGTTCGAACAGATTGCGGCAAAGGGCAAAATTGTAAGACCTTCGGACGGAAAAGAAGCCAAATCGGTCGTATTTATCCAGTCCCCCGGAAAAGACGAAGATGACGCCGACTTTGACTACTGCGGCTCTGTTACCAGCCAGGTGGCACTGAAACAGGCAAAATACGTCAGGAACGACTATGAAGACGGAAAAGCCTACATCGTGTATCAGCACATGAGAACCCCGGGACTGCAGGAGAATTTTTACAAAAGCCTCCAGCAGGATGACGGGATTTTCATGACCAAAGGTTCTGTGACCGAAGTCGCTCCTTCCGGCGGATCATTGACGGTGAACGCCACCAAGACGCTCCTTGGTGACGACCTTTCCCTCAAGGCGGATATGGTGGTTGTGGCTGCGGGAATGGCCCCTGCCACCAAGGATGAGCCGGTTGTGAACCTGGCCTATCGCCAGGGGCCGGGATTCCGGGACAATGACATTTTCGGACAGTATGCCGATTCCAACTATATCTGCTTTCCGTATGAAACCCAGAGAACCGGCGTTTATGCAGCCGGTGCGGTTCGGAGAAGCATGACCATCGAGGAGTCCATGGAGGATGCAACCGGTGCGGCCCTCAAGGCGATCCAGTGCATCGAGTCCGCCAACAGGGGGGTTTCCGTTCATCCGAGATCCGGGGATATGACGTATCCGGAATTTTTCTTTCAGCGCTGTACCCAGTGTAAACGATGCACTGTGGAATGTCCGTTCGGTGCCCTTGATGATGATGAAAAAGGAACGCCCAAGGTGAATCCCACAAGATGCAGAAGATGCGGTACATGCATGGGTGCCTGTCCGGAAAGAATTATCAGTTTTGCCGATTACAGCATCGATACGGTGGGCTCCCAGATCAAGGGGCTCGAGATTCCGTCCGAAGATGATTACGAAGAGCCGCCGCTGAGAATTCTGGCCCTTGTATGTGAAAATGACGCTTACCCGGCCTTTGATATGGTCGGCATGAACAAGGTCGATTATTCCCCCAATGTACGTATCGTTCCGGTACGATGTCTGGGGTCCGTGAACTCCATCTGGATCAAAGACGCTCTTGCGTCGGGGATGGACGGCGTGATCCTGGTCGGCTGCAAACAGGGGGATGACTACCAGTGTCACTTCATCAAGGGAAGCGAGCTGGCCAACGTCCGGGTGAATAAGATCGGGGAAGCACTTACAAGCCTTGCGCTTGAAGAAGAGCGTGTAAGGTATGAAGAGGTGGCCATTGATGAGTATTACAGGCTGCCCGAGCTGATCAACTCCTTTGCCGATGAGATAGATGACCTGGGACCGAATCCGTTCAAAGGCTTCTAAAGAATTTATACTGAATTATGAAGGAGGTACGAAAGTATGGCTGAGAAATACCTTGCTCAACCGGATCTTGATTTTATAAAGGAAATAAGGGAAAGGGGAGGAGAGACCCTTAACAGGTGCTATCAGTGCGCGACCTGCTCCGTGGCATGCCCGATTTCCCCTGATGACAGCCCGTTCCCCAGAAAAGAGATGATCGCATCCTCTTGGGGACTAAAGGATAAACTCATAACCAACGGCGATATCTGGCTGTGTCATGAATGTGGTGACTGCTCGGATCTTTGTCCCAGGGATGCCAAGCCTGGTGATGTTCTTTCCGCTATACGGTCGGCCACCATCACCGAGTATGGAAAACCGAAGTTCATTGCAAACGCGGTGAATGATCCCAAAAAGCTGCCTTTTCTTATCGGAATCCCGGCGATCTGGTTTGCAGTTCTGGCGTGGATTACCATGGCAGGAAGCGAGACCATGACCAAGATCTTTCACGCCATCGGGCTTGAATGGTCGCACGCCCACGAAGGGGGACACGATATCATCGCGCATGCGGATTTCTTTTCCACCTGGTTTGTGGATCTGACGTTTATTCCGATCGCGATCTTTGTGGTGGTGGTATTTGCCCTGTCTTTGAAGGATTTTGTAACGGGCATACATGAAAACGCCGTGGTTGAGGGAAAAACCCGGACTTCGAACATCAACGCCAAACAGCTTGTGCAGTCCATTGTCAAAGTGATTCCGAGGGTTCTCAAGCATGAAAAGTTCAACGAGTGCGAGGCCAACAGGGACAGATCCACGGCCCATATGATGGTGCTGTATTCGTTTATCGGTCTTGCCGTTGTAACCGGCGTGTTTTTTATCGCACTGTATGTTCTCGGTGCTCCGGGCCCGTACTCCCAGTGGAATCCGGTGAAATGGCTTGCCAACATCAGTGGTGTGGCGCTTGTGATCGGTTCCGGGTTGATGATCAAAAATCGTCTTGCCAAAAAGGAAGAACAGCCGTCTTTTTATAAAGACTGGTACATTCTGGGCACGGTTTTCGCCCTCGGCGTAACCGGGCTTTTGACGGAAATGACAAGGCTTGCGGGATCGGCTTTTCTCGCTTACGGTATTTACTATCTGCACCTGATTGCCATTTTCAACCTGTTTTTGTTCCTGCCGTATTCCAAAATGGCCCATCTGGTGTACCGACTTGTGGCCATGGGATATGCGGATTACGGCAAACGCCGGTACTAACCTTTCTGCTGATTTTCTTTAATTCACCATGACCCGAAAGGGGCCGCCTGAAAGACAGGCAGCCCCTTTTTTTTCTTGCATTTTTCTGAAATCCCTAATAGTTTTCCAGAAGATGCCTTATACGGCAAGTGGAATGTAAGGCATATGTGATAAGTAAAAGTCTAAGGAGGATTATTTTGGTACAAGGAATCGTGAAATGGTTTAATTCAAAGAAAGGATTCGGATTTATTGAACAGGATCAGGGGGAGGATGTCTTTGTGCATTACTCTGATATCGATATGCCCGGATTTAAAACGCTTACAGAGGGAGAACGGGTCAACTTCGAGGTGATTGAAAACGACAAGGGGCTCGCAGCAAAAGAAGTGGTCCGCGCCGAATAGCCGGAAGGAAGTCCGGTCGTAAATAAAGTTATGTAAAAAGCAGGGAAGAAAGCTGTCGACAACTTCCCTGCTTTTTACATTTCAATGCCTTTCCGTGCTGCAACCCCGCGGGTATAGTAATGCTTGACTTCCATCATTTCAGTCACCAGATCGGCATACTCGATGAATTTCCGGCCCGCTTTTCTTCCGGTCATGACCAGCTCCACCTGTTCAGGCTTTTTCAGCACAAGATCCATAACAAGTTCTTCGGTGAGAAGGGAGAACCAGACCGCCACAAAAATTTCATCCAGGACAACCACGGAGTGGCGCTTTTCATCGAAAACCTGATAGATCCGATCTAATCCTGCTTCTGCAAGCCGTATGCGGTGTTGATCCACCTGATCGGCGGTAATGCAGTCCTCATCTCCGAACTGTTCAATTTCTATGGCCTCAATCGTTCGGACAGCATCAAGCTCGCTGTAATGACGTCCTTTCATGAACTGGCCGATGAAAGTTCGGTATCCGGCCCCGGCTGCCCGGAGAGCAAGCCCTAAAGCCGCAGTGGTCTTTCCTTTGCCGTCTCCTGTGTAAATCTGAATATATCCGGAGTTCATTTTATTATAATTAAATCTTTTTTATTATTTATAAATATATTATATTGATTCCCTTACAGTATACAACAAATGCTAAGGAGGGAAAACCGTTTTGGAAAAAAAGATAGCCGTGCTCCCGGGAGACGGGATCGGGCCGGAGGTAATGGAGGAGGCTGTTAAAGTTCTGGATGCAGTTTCCGAAAAGTATGGATTCGACCTTGTGTATGAGTGGGCGGATGTCGGCGGTATAGCCATAGACAACCAAGGAGCCGCCCTTCCGGATGCAACTTTGAGTGTCTGTCAAAACAGTGATGCCATACTCTTCGGGTCGGTGGGCGGACCCGGGTGGGATGCCCTGCCCCCGGAGAAACAGCCGGAAAGAGCAGCTTTGCTGCCTTTGAGAAAACAGTTCGGGCTTTACTGCAACTTGCGGCCTGCAAAAGTATTTAAAACCCTTGCCTGTGCTTCGCCTTTAAAACAGGAAATCGTAGGGGACGGATTCGACATCCTCTGTGTACGGGAGCTGACAGGCGGAATCTATTTTGGTGAACCCAAGGGCAGAGAAGGAACAGGCCCCCATGAGAAAGGGTTTGACACCATGGTCTACTCGAGAATCG
>JAIPEK010000134.1 GCA_021737205.1 Desulfarculaceae bacterium | reverse complement strand
CAAAGAAGAGGAAAAAATTGTGATTGATGCACGGTTTGTGGATGAACAGCTGAAAAACATTGTAGAGAACGAAGACCTGAGCAGGTATATCCTATGAAGGAAAACGTGGCTGAATTACTGGTTGAGGCGCTTCCGTACATCCGGAATTTTTCCGGGAAACGGGTGGTCATCAAGTACGGGGGCCACGCCATGGTGGATGAAACCCTCAGGCAGGGGTTTGCAAGCGATATCACCCTACTCAAGTACATCGGGGTCAACCCGGTGGTGGTCCACGGCGGCGGGCCGCAGATCAGCAAGGTGCTGGACCGGATGGGGATTACTTCGACTTTTGTCCGGGGCATGCGGTATACGGACGGCCAGACCATGGACGTGGTGGAAATGGTGCTCGGCGGCAAGGTAAATAAGGAGATCGTGGCCGGGATCAATGCACAGGGCGGAAAGGCGGCCGGCCTCACCGGCAAGGACGGCGGCATGATCATGGCGGACAAGCTCAAAATCTACCAGGACTCCGAGGGCGAGCAGCCGCCCGAGATTATCGATCCGGGGATGGTGGGCAGTGTCTCCAACGTGAACCCGGAAATCATCCACACCCTGGCGGACAAGGGATTTATTCCCGTAATCGCCCCGGTGGGCGTGGGAAAGAACGGGGAAACCTACAACATCAACGCAGATCTTGTGGCATCGAGCATTGCATCGGCCCTGAACGCGGAACGCCTGATTTTGTTGACGGATGTGGACGGCGTTCTGGATACCGACGGAACCCTGATATCCTCCATCGGTTTTGAAAAAATCCAACAGATGATCAAGGACCGCCACATCCAGGGCGGCATGATCCCCAAGGTTGAATGCGCGGTGGATGCATTGAAAAACGGGGTGAAAAAATCCCACATTGTCAACGGAAAAATAAATCACGCCGTCCTGCTCGAGCTGTTTACCGACTCGGGCATCGGAACCCAGGTGTACAAGGAGTAACCAATATGGAGACCGTTCAGAAGACCGACTCTTTTGTCATGAATACCTATGCCAGAAAAGGAATATCCTTTGAAAAAGGATCCGGATGCAGGCTGTGGGATGAAAACGGAAAGGAGTATCTCGACTTTCTTGCCGGCATCGCGGTGTGCGGACTGGGACACTGCCATCCGGATGTAACCAGGGCCTTATCCGCCCAGGCCGAAACCCTTGTTCATGTGTCCAATCTTTTTTATACCCGGCCGGCGTCGGATCTGGCCCAAAGGCTCTGTGAAAACAGTTTTGCCGACAAGGTGTTTTTCTCCAATTCCGGGGCAGAGGCGAACGAGGCGGCCATCAAGCTTGCCAGGCGGTATTTTCAGAAAAAGGGCGAGACGAATCGAAACCGGATCATCACCATGAAGCAGTCTTTCCACGGCCGGACCATGGCCACCCTGTCCGCCACGGGCCAGGAAAAGATCAAACAGGGGTTCGAGCCCCTCCTTCCCGGGTTCGTCCATGTACCGTTCAACGATATGGACGCACCCAGGAAGGAGATGGACGATGATGTCTGCGCTGTAATGCTCGAGCCGGTCCAGGGAGAGGGCGGTGTGATTCCGGCGGCTCCCGGTTACCTTGAGGCGGTCAGGAAACTGTGTGATGAAAAAAGGGCGCCTTTGATATTTGATGAGGTCCAGACCGGCATGGGCAGGTGCGGCCGGCTCTTCGCCCACCAGGCATACAATGTGGCCCCGGATATCATGACGCTTGCCAAGGCGCTGGGAAACGGTCTTCCCATCGGCGCCATGCTGGCATCGGAAAAGGCCGCACAAGGATTTGACAAGGGGAGCCACGCCTCCACCTTCGGGGGCACGCCTCTGGTTGCGGCTGCCGCACTTGCGGTTCTCGATATTGTGGCAGACGAATCTTTCCTGGCGCGAGTCCGCAAAACCGGTGATTATCTGAAAGAAAAACTGTACGCGCTTCAAAAACAGAGTAATGCAGTGAAAGAGATCAGGGGGCTCGGTCTTCTGGTGGGAATGGAGATCGAAGCGGACGCGGACGAGATTGTGGAAAAATGTTTGAAAAAAGGGTTTATTCTCAATGCAATTCAGGGTAAAATTATCAGATTTGCGCCGCCTTTGATAGTAACAAAGGAAGAGATTGATCAACTTGCGGATGTGCTGTCCGATTTGCTGGACAGATAAGGAGAGCCGGGTTTGAAAAAAGATTTGTTATGCCTTCTGGATCTGGAAACGGAAGACTTTGAAAGCCTGTTTGAAAAGGCTTTGACACTCAAAAAACGACACAAAAGAGGAATTTTCGACAAAAATCTGGCCGGAAAGACACTGGGCCTGATTTTCGACAAAAAGTCCACCCGGACGCGCGTGGCGTTTGAAACGGCCATGATGCAGCTCGGGGGAAACTCCATCTATATGAGCACCCAGGAGACCCAGATCTCCAGAAACGAGCCTGCCAAGGATACGGCACGGGTGCTTTCCCGTTATATTGACTGCCTGTCCATGAGAACCTTTGACCACTCGCTGGTACAAGAGTTCGCCGCCCATTCCACCATTCCGGTTATCAACGCGCTCACGGACTTCTACCATCCATGCCAGGTTTTGAGCGACATCATGACGGTGATCGAAAAAAAGGGCGGGTACAAGGACCGAAAAATTGTATGGGTGGGAGACGGCAACAACGTGGCCGCCTCCTGGATTAACGCCGCAGCCGTGCTGGATCTCGACCTGGTGGTGGCCTGCCCGGAGAAACATGCCGTATCCGCGGACATTATTGAAAAAGCGTCTGCATTTGGCGGACGTCGGGCTCAATTTACCGATGACCCGGTTTCCGCGGTAAAGGACGCGGATGTGGTGTATACGGATGTCTGGGCGAGCATGGGACAGGAAGGAACGCTCGAGGAAAAGCTGGCAGACTTTGACGGGTTCCAGGTCAATGCGGAATTGTTGTCAAAGGCCAGGGATGACGTGATGGTCATGCACTGCCTGCCGGCCCACCGGGGCGAGGAGATAGCAGAAGAGATCCTCGAGGCGCGTAACGCGGTTATCTGGGACCAGGCGGATAACAAGAGACACATGGATAAGGCGATACTGGAAGCACTTATTCAAGAGACTGGAAACTAGAAACAAGAGATTGGAAAAATGCCCGGACTTTCATATAACCGCCATGATGTAGCAGCATCACAAAGAAGAAACTTGAAAGAAGAGGGTGCGACCTATCGGCAAGTTACAAGTATGAAACCCCTTGTTTCTTGTCTCTTGTTTCAAGTTTCTTGTAAACAGCCATGGTGCAGTAGCATCACAACGAAGATCGAAACTTGATAGAAGAGGGTGCGACCTATCGGCAAGTTACAAGTATGAAACCCCTTGTTTCTTGTCTCTTGTTTCAAGTTTCTTGTAAAAAGGAGAATCGGATTGTCTGATATCAAAAAAGTGGTACTGGCGTATTCAGGGGGTCTGGATACCTCTGTCATCTTAAAATGGCTGATCGAAACCTACCAGTGTGACGTAGTGGCGTATACAGCGGACCTGGGCCAGGAAGAGGAACTGGACGGCCTTGATAAAAAGGCGATGGCCACAGGGGCGGTAAATGCCTATGTGGAGGATTTGAGAGAAGAATTCGTCCGGGACTATGTATTTCCTGCATTCCGGGCCAATGCCGTTTACGAGGGCCAGTATCTTCTCGGCACCGCCATTGCCCGGCCGCTGATCGCCAAGCGCCAGGTGGAGATCGCGGAAAAAGAGGGCGCGGATACGGTGAGCCACGGGGCCACAGGCAAAGGCAACGACCAGGTCCGGTTCGAGCTCGGGTATTACGCGGTGAACCCGGAAATCAAAATCGTCTCTCCCTGGCGGGAATGGGATCTGAACTCAAGGACCCGGCTGATGGCGTTCGCGGAAAAACACGGCATCGAGGTGCCCCAGACACCGGACAAACCGTACTCCACCGACCGGAACATGCTCCATATCAGTTATGAGGGCGGGGTACTCGAGGATCCCTGGGCCGAGGCCACGGACGACATGTACACCATGTCCGTGAAGCCGGAAGATGCACCGGACTCCCCGGAAATCATTGAAATCACGTTTGAAAAAGGTGACCCCGTGGCCGTTAACGGGCAGCCCCTTTCTCCTGCCGCTCTTTTAAAAGAGCTTAACACCATAGCCGGCAGAAACGGCATCGGCCGGATCGATATCGTGGAAAACCGCTTTGTGGGGATGAAATCCAGAGGGGTGTATGAAACCCCCGGCGGAACGGTGCTGCGGGCCGCTCACATGAACATGGAATCCATCACCCTGGACCGGGAGGTGGCCCATATCCGGGATTCCCTGATTCCCAAGTATGCCGAACTGATCTACAACGGGTTCTGGTTCGCCCCGGAAATGGAGATGCTCCGGAACATGATCGACCATACCCAGCAAAACGTGTCCGGCCGGGTCAGGCTCAAACTTTACAAAGGCGGATGCCACGTGCTTGCAAGGGAATCGGACAACTCGCTGTATGATGAAGCTTTTGCTACTTTCGAGGACGACGAGGTCTACTCCCAGAAGGATGCCGAAGGGTTCATCAAGCTTAATGCATTGCGGATGCGGATCAAAGAGCTTTCCAGGAAAAGGACGGGGCGGTAGCATGGCGGAAAAACTCTGGGGAGGTCGGTTCACCGAAAGTACGGACCGAATGGTGGAAAGGCTCAATGCCTCCATCCATTTTGACAAACGGCTGTACGCCCGGGATATCGAAGGCAGCATCGCCCATCTTGAAATGCTGGCCTCCGAGTCCATTATTACCGATGAAGAATCGACCGCCCTGAAAAAAGGGCTTTTAAAGGTAAAAGAGAAGATCGAGTCCGGTTCAATGGTTTATTCGGATGCGCTGGAAGACATTCACATGCACGTGGAAAGCGAGCTTGGAAAAGAATGCCCGGACATTTCCAGGAAACTGCATACGGCAAGAAGCCGGAACGACCAGATCGCCCTTGATGTAAGGCTGTACCTCAAGGACGAACTCAACGAAATCCTGGCACTGTTCAAAAAGCTTCAAAAAGAGATCGCAAAACTGGCACAGGCCAATCTTGACGTGGTCATGCCCGGCTATACGCACATGCAGCGGGCCCAGCCGGTCCTGTTCGCCCATCACATGATGGCGTACTTCGAGATGTTCAAACGGGACACCCAACGGATGGAAGACTGTCTGGAGCGAACCGATTCCATGCCGCTGGGGACGGCCGCCCTTGCCGGGACCACCTATCCGGTCAACCGGGACCTTGTCCGTAAACTCCTCGGGTTTTCCAAAATGGCGGAAAACAGTATCGATGCGGTTTCCGACCGGGATTTCGTCATGGAATTCATTTCGAGCGCCTCCATTGCCATGATTCATTTTTCAAGGATTTCCGAAGAATTGATTCTCTGGTCCACCAGCGAGTTCGATTTTATCAGTATTTCGGATGCATTTACCACAGGTTCCAGCATCATGCCCCAGAAGAAAAACCCGGATGTGTCCGAACTTGTCAGGGGGAAAACCGGCCGGGTGGTGGGCAACCTCATGTCGATCATCACCTTGATGAAGTCTCTGCCCCTTGCCTACAACAAGGACATGCAGGAGGACAAGGAGCCGCTGTTCGATACGGTGGACACCCTGAAGGCCTGCATTGACATCTACACCCGCATGATTCCCCACATCACGGTGAAACGGGAAAATATGTACAAGGCATGCACACAGGGGTTTCTGAACGCAACCGAATTGGCCGACTACCTTGCCGTGAAGGGAATGCCTTTCCGGGACGCCCATTCGATTTCCGGGAAAGCCGTGGCCCGGGCTGTGGAGAAAGGGTGTGAACTTCAGGATCTTACTGTCGATGAGTTCAAGCAATTCAGCGACCTGATCGAAAATGACATATACGAATATCTTACCGTGGAGAGCATGATCACAAGAAGGATTTCCTACGGCGGCACCGGATATGACAATGTCCGGAACGCAGTGGAAAAAGCGCTCTCAAACCTGGAAGAACAATGAAACGTTCGGTGTGGATCAACGCATTTGTTTTCGGTATTCTTATTATTTCCCTTGTCGTTTCCGGCTGCGGAAAAAAAGGGCCGCCCCGTCCGCCCGAGGTCGATGAGATTACAGCACCGGCCCGGCTCACCTACGAGATCAAAGATGACATGGTTCATTTACGGTGGAAAATTGGCGACGGATCGAATGCAGAACGGTTTGAAGTTTTCCGGGCCGAACAGTCCGTGGCCGACTGCAAGGGGTGTCCGGTGGAGTTCGATATGATCGAAAAACTGCCGTCCGATCAGACATCGTTTGACTATCCGGTTGAAACAGGTATCCGGTATTACTTCAGGGTCCGGTCGGCCGGGACAGGGGACCGGAAAAGCGATTATTCCAACACGGTCCGGTTTGAGCGTTGATCATGGAAACCGCCGGCCCCGTATATATTTCCATCGGCTCCAATATCGGGGACCGGGAGAGC
>JAIPEK010000133.1 GCA_021737205.1 Desulfarculaceae bacterium | reverse complement strand
TGGTAGAACAGATCCCGAACCCGGGCCGCCCCCACGCCCACGAACATTTCCACGAATTCGGATCCGCTGATGGAAAAGAACGGGACTCCGGCCTCTCCTGCCACCGCCCTGGCCAGAAGGGTTTTGCCGGTTCCCGGGGGACCCACCAGCAAAACCCCCTTGGGGATTCTGCCTCCCAGTTTCTGAAATTTATCCGGTGTTTTGAGAAACTCCACCACCTCCTCAAGCTCTTCCTTTGACTCATCTATTCCCGCCACATCATCAAAAGAAACCTTGGTGTCGGTTTCCGCATAAATTTTGGCCTTGCTCTTGGAAAACGACATAACCCCCATCCCCGATCCCATCCTTTTCATGGCAAACCGCCAGATCAAAAAAAAGAAGAACAGGGGCAAAACCCATGAAAGCAGGCTGCCCAGAAATTTATTTTCATACCGGCCTGAATAGCTTAGTTTGCGTTTATCCAGGTCTGCGACCAGGTCCGGGTCATTTACCCGGACGGTGGTGAATTCTCTTTTCGGTATTCCCGCCAGCATGCCTTTGATATTTCCCGGTCCGATCACAAGCTCGCTTACCATACCCTGATCCACATACTGTTTAAATTGACTGTATGGAATCGTCTCTGTTTTTGAAGAAAACATGGACTGCTGGAGATAAGAAAAAAAGAAGATTGCCAATACGAAAAACCAGATGTTGAAACGCGGCCTTCCCGGTACTTCAGATTCTTTTTTCCGATCGCTGAAGCCCAACGAGGCGCGAAGTTTGTCTTTCAGGTTGCCGATTGTATTTTTATCCGGTGATGCCATTTGTATTTTATTTCCCTGTATTTTCAGCTCTGTTGCCCATATTGCCGCCGTCTCGTTAACACAAAGGTCCGGCCGGAATCAGGAAAGAAATTTTGTCAAATCCCGGCCGGCCTTTACAATGTCAAGAATCGCCTCGTGCATTCCTTCCGCACCTGAACCTGTTTCCGACATTTTTTCTTTTTCGGCTTTATCCCGGACCTCCAGCTTGAGTTTTTCCAGGTTCCGGGCTTGGATTTCAATCTGAATGCGTTGCTCTTCCTCCATTTCACCGATGACATCGGAATTGATCTGATCAAGGAGTTCATCCGCTTCAGTCAATAATTGTTCGATATCCTTCGAATCCAGTTTGTCGGGTTCGATATCCTTTGAGTACATGTTCATGGCGTCTCCTTTCCGGTTTAAAGCCGGTGATTTTTGCTGACGGTAATATTTCTTGTTAATCCAGGACCAACGGCTTCCGAGCCTGCCCCGGACTTGCTTGTTTGACGTACCGGTAAAAGTCGCTGTCGGTTGTCAGGATCATTACGGAGTTCATATTCGTCTTTTCCTTGTAGCTCTCAATTGTACGCAGAAAAGCATAGAATTCCGGGTTTTTATTGTAAGCTCTGCCGTAAATCTCCGTGGCCTCGGCATCGGCTCTTCCCTGAACTTCCTGTACCTCGCGGTAGGCTGTGGAGCGGATCCGGCGAAGCTCTTTTTCCATGGTACCGAGGATCTCCGCACTGCGTCCCTCTCCTTCGGATCGGAACTGGGCGGCGATACGTTTACGCTCGGAGATCATGCGTTCGTAGACTTTTTCCCGGACGCTTTCCACATAATCGAGACGCTTTATACGCACATCCACCAACTCAATACCGTACTGGGGAATAATCTTTTCGGCTTCAGCCAGTATCGTTCGGGTGATTTCCTCCCTGCCGCGGGCAATCTCTCTTTTCAGCTCTTCTTCGCGCTCCTTCGGCACTTCCTTGAGCACTTCTTCTTCCGGGGCCTCCCAAGATGCGCTGCGTACAAGCTCGACAAGCTCACTGCTCGATACCTGATCGCGTACCACCGAATCGAGGATATCGTTTAACCTGGACTGGGCGCCCTCTTCACTGGCCACATTTTCAAGGAATTTTTTTGCATCCGCAATCCGCCATCGGGCAGTGGTATCCACCCATATAAACTCGCGCCCCTTGGTGGGAACCTGGTTGGGATCTCCGTCCCAGAAAAGCAGACGCTTTTCGAAACGCCTGACTTCCTGTATAAACGGAAGCTTCATGTGAAGCCCGGCTTCGGTCACCGGATTTCCCACGGGTTTTCCAAACTGCACGATAATGGCCTGCCTGCCCTCTTCCAGGGTGTAAAGACCGCTATAGAGCAAGATGACGATCAGTGCCGATATCACTATGCCTGCTGCTTTTAAAATAAACTTCATGGTTGACTCCCCTGCACTGATGGTTTCGCACCTGAATCCATTGACACCCACGGCACCATTGCCTTCTGATCCTGATCCACGATATAAAGCCCTTTCATGTCGGCCAGCAGACCGGTCATGGCCTCCAGATAAAGCCGCCTTCGTGTGACCCTGGGAGCCTGAAGGTATTGTTTTAAAATCGATTCAAACCGGGCGGCTTCTCCCCGGGCCCGGTTGACGCGTTCCAGGGCGTATCCTTCAGCCTCGCTGATACTTTGCTCGGCCACACCACGGGCCTTTGGAATTTCCCGGTTGGCCCGCTCCTCTGCCCTGTTGATCGTTCGTTCCTTGTCCTGGCGGGACTCGTTGACTTCATTGAAGGCGGGTTTTACCGTATCCGGCGGGGTAACATCCTGAAGTTCCACTGTAACCAGCCTCACCCCCGCCTCATAAGCGGTCAGGATTTTCTGTATCTCCGTCTTTGCTTCACTTCCCACCCCCACCCGTCCGGTGGTCAGGACATCACTGCCGATGCGGTTGCCCACTGCCCGGCGCATGACCGCTTCGGTGATATCTCGGATTGTTTTGGGGGTTTCACGCACATGGAACAGGTATCGGATCGGGTCTTCGATGCGGTACTGGATAATCCACTGGACATCGATGACGTTTAAATCGCCTGTCAGCATCAATGACTCGTCCTTGTAAGAGCCGCTGGGATCATACCGGGTCTTTTCACCTGGGACACTGGCTACGGTACGAAAGCCGAACTCCTCTTTGAGGACCCGGGCAGTGGGCAACATACGAGCTGTCTCGATGCCGAGCGGCAGCTTGAAATGCAGTCCCGGCCCGGCCGTGCGCAGCACTTTTCCAAAACGCTGCACGATCCCCGTTTCCTCCGGCTGTACTGTAAACCATGCGGTCCAGAAAACAGCCGCCACCAACAAGGCTGCAACGATTAGACCTGAACGGCCTTTGAATTCTTTCAATTGTTGCCGGATTTTTGCCACCACCTCTTCAAAAGTGAGGGCGGATCCCCGGGGGGGTTGATTCCATTCATTCATCAATCAATCTCCTTATTGTTTGCGCCGTATACCGGGTTCTCTTTTACTGCGTGCAGAGAGAACCGCATTCATGCCCTCGGCTTTATCAACAGTGTATATATCGATACCGTGGGGCTCATGCAAAAGGCTTTTCAACCCCAGAAGGACACCGAACAGGTCCGATTTCAGATGATTGTCCAGTTTCTCGCGGTTTTCCCACTCTTCATGAACGTACAGTATGTTTCCATCCGCCATATCGGTCATGAACGCATAGTTGAGGCATCCTGCCTCCCTGTCCATGGGATGCATCAACGACAGAAGGGTTTGCCTCACCTCTTTCCGTTTTTCCTCCATGACTTGCATGGTGATTCGAACCAGGATCATTTCAGCCACCCTCCGGCAAGAGCCGATATTCGAGTTTGATTTCTAATCCGGTGATATTCAAACCGGGTGCTTTGCAACCGGCACCCGCCGACAACGATTGAAACACCGGATTGTTTTGTCCTTGAGAGCCTGCGGCCGATACTCCGAACCACCCGTCTTGCGGATGGCCGTTGACTTTTGATACCATCTGCTTTTCAATACTTACACATTCCGTGCCGGAATTCCGGGCACGGGGTTTTATCGTTAACTGACAGGTTTCAAGAGGATATTGGATTAAACGGACCGGAATGATTTCAAAATATCCGGTGCCTGTCTGCGGTCATATATGACCACTGGTCATATATGACCCTGCCGGCTCATTTTTTTTTATTCCTCTCAGAATATTTCAGCGACACAAATCTTCCATTAAATCATTACGATACGTCACAGTAACATCACATGAAAACCAACGGAAAATTATGGCATAAAGGTTGCTCTTACATATATTAAAACCGCGTATAAAAGTTGTCAGGAAAAAAGGAGTTTCCAATGCAGAATGTATTACTTATCTATCCTGAATTTCCGGAGACCTTCTGGTCATTCACCTATGCCTTGAGTTTTATCGGAAAAAAAGCCGCCTTCCCCCCTCTGGGGCTGATCACGGTGGCTGCTCTGCTGCCGGAGAAATGGAGCAAACGCCTGGTGGATACAAACGTGGACCGCCTGACGGACAAGGACATCCTGTGGGCGGACCTGATTTTTATCAGCGCAATGGCGGTTCAGCGCAAATCAGCAGAGCGGATCATTGACCGATGCCGCGAACTGGGAGCCACCGTTGCAGCCGGAGGTCCGCTTTTTACATCGGAACCGGACGGATTCAAAAACGTGGATCACCTGGTGCTGGATGAAGCGGAGCTGACCCTGCCGAAATTTTTGTCGGACCTGAAAAACGGAGGGGCCGAAAAAATATACAGGGCCGAAGGTTTCTGTCACCCCGGCGATACACCGGTGCCCTTATGGGAACTCTTACACATGAAACGGTATGCCTCCATGAGTCTTCAGTTTTCCAGGGGCTGCCCGTTTAATTGTGATTTCTGCAATGTCACGGCTTTGTTCGGCCACACTCCCAGGCTGAAAACACCCGAACAGGTTATCACGGAACTGGATTGTATTTACGCCTCAGGCTGGCGCGGCAGTATATTCTTTGTGGACGACAATTTTATCGGCAACAAGGGGTTTTTGAAAAAACGCCTTCTTCCGGTGCTGATTGAATGGCGTAAAGGTAAAAAAGGGTGTATGTTTTTTACGGAATCCTCCATCAATCTGGCGGATGAACCCGCACTTCTGGACATGATGGTCCGGGCGGGGTTTGATTCCGTATTCATCGGAATTGAGTCCCCGGATGAGGCAAGCCTGACCGAATGCCATAAAAACCAGAACAGGAACCGGGATCTTCTTGAAAGCGTGGCTGCTATCCACCGTTCAGGACTTCAGGTAATGGGCGGATTTATTGTGGGGTTTGACAGTGACAGACCCTCCATTTTCCAGCGCCAGATTGATTTCATTCAGAACAGCGGCATTGTCACGGCAATGGTGGGAATGCTCCAGGCGGTTCCCGGCACCCGGCTGTTTGATCGGCTTCACAGGGAAAGCCGTATTTCAGAACCTTTTTCCGGAAACAACGTGGACGGCGCCACCAATATAATCCCACGGATGGGCAGAGACGCTCTTTTGGAAGGATATAAATCCATCATGAAACAGATCTACCAGCCGAAAAATTATTACCAGCGGGTCAGAACTCAACTTCGTGAACTAAAAACACCCGCGATTATCGCTCCCTTGAACATTCAACGGTTCCTTTCATTTTTCAGGGCGGCAATACGGCTCGGAATCCTGGGGAAGGAACGTTTCCAGTACTGGTACCTGATCCTCTGGACCCTGATACGAAAACCCAGACTCCTGCCAACCGCTATAACCCTTTCCATATACGGCTATCATTACCGGAAGATTTGTGAACGGTATA
The DNA here is from genome assembly GCA_021737205.1 of Desulfarculaceae bacterium. GTDB lineage: Bacteria > Desulfobacterota > Desulfobacteria > Desulfobacterales > Desulfobacteraceae > JAIPEK01. Next base: position 821 of record JAIPEK010000133.1, on the reverse strand, counting down.
TTTTTTAAAGACCGACCCCTTTTACCGGTTTGACTGGTATGAAATATGCTTTATCTTATGGACGGAGATCAGGCGATTTACTTACCTCCTGATCCGATCAACCACCCACCGCCTGGAGGGGGAGCTTAATGCAGCAGATTGGCTCCCCCTCTTTCCTGAAGGTGGTGTAAACAAAAGGGTAACACTTTTGCCGCAATCCGGCATAACATAGGAGGCACACACATGAAAGAACTTTTGATCATCGCGCTGATTGTGGGAATATACCTGTTGATGCAGATTTACATTCTTCCGAAAATGGGGGTGTCCACCTGACTGAAAGATGCCTGTCAGTTGACGGACAAAAAACCGGAGACGATTGAAACGGACCACAAAAAGGAATAACCGCTACAACTCGGCGGCAAGGTCTATGCCGTGCTTTTTGATGCGCTTCCATACCGTTACCCTGCTGACGCCGAGCAGAGCGGCCGCTTTTGACTGATTGCCCCCGGCCTGACGAAGGATCCGTATGAGCTGCTCTCTTTCACTCTCCGGCTCGTTCCTCTCCGTATCCCGGCCCGGATCACCTGTTTCTTCCGACCCATCCCGGTATCGGTTCTCCATGAGACGTGCGGGCAGATGATCGGGACCGATGCTGCTGCCTGTGGCGAGCACCACTGCATACTCCACCGCGTTTCTCAATTCCCTGACATTTCCGGGCCAGTGATAGTTCACAATGATCTCCATGGCATCAGGGGTGAATCCGAGAATATTCTTGCCGGTCTTTTCCACGTTCAGATCCAGAAAATGCTGAGCAATCACCGGGATATCCTCTTTTCTCTCCC
>JAIPEK010000132.1 GCA_021737205.1 Desulfarculaceae bacterium | reverse complement strand
GGTGTCTCTCCCCTCTCCGAGACGAACCGCATGGTAGGCGCCCACAAATCCCGCTTCCAGAAGTTTCTCTCCCTCCTTTCGGGTAATGTCCCGGGTATTGGCCACAAGCGGGGTTTTGACGCTCTTTTTCAGCAGGCGCCCCACTTCGAGAAGTTTTTCAAAGGCGTAGGAGCCGCCCGTCATGATGTTCAACGCATCCGCTCCGCCTTTTTCCGCCTGCCGGGCCCACTCGACCACCTGATCGGGCTGAAAATCGATGTTTTCGGTAAAAATTCCGGTCTGGCGGGCAAGGCTGCAGAACAGGCAGTTATACGGGCAGGGTTCTATGTTGATGCCGATGTGAAAATGATTCTCTCCCTTTCCTTTGAACATTTCCCTGGAAAGCTGGTCGGCGGTATACATCAAAACCCGGGTTTCAAGGGACATCAGCGGAATTTTGAGAAGCACCGAAGCCTCTTCCCTGCTGATTCCGTCATCCTGCGCTTTTTCCAGTATATTTGAGATACGGTTGTCAATGGCAAGTCCGGTCATACGATTCCTTTTTTGTTCGAGCTTTTATATGAAACCCCGTGCCAATTTCCCGGCATCAGGCGATCCGGTGTAACCTTCCGCTCATTCTCACAAATCATCCATGATTTGCTCCGAGGGAAATGCCGGAACCGGTCACATCGTGTTACCGCTAACCGACCGGCATTTGAACCCGCTTCCAGGTTACACCGGATCGCCTGATGCCTCTGACCGGGACTTTCATTCTCTGTTGTGTCCAAAAGGACACGGCTGTTATACGATTCCAAGATCAATTGCTTTGATTACCTGGCTTGCATGGTCGAAATCCGGGTCCAGTTCCAGTGCCCGCTGGAAATAAGACTTGGCGTTAAACGTGTCCTTCATGTCCAGATACAGGCGGCCCAGATTGTAATAGATATACGGCTCTCTGTCATGAATTTTCAACGCTTTTTTGTAATACTTCATGGCGGTTTCCGGCTCCCCCTTCTTCCGGTAAATCACGCCGAGGGTATTGAACACATTGAGGGATTCGGAACCGTACTCGAGGATTTCATTGAGGATGTCTTCGGCCGTGCCGATCCGGTCCCTGTCCATGTAGATCTCGGCGGCAAGCTGCATGTATTCGTCCGCTTTTTCCGGATTTCCGAGCGCCCGGAACGCCCGTCCCATCTGTTCATACGCTTTGGCAAAGAGCCGATCCAGTTCGGTGGCTTTTGAAAAGGCCTCGATGGCTTCGTTGTGTTTGCCCTGGGCGGTTTTGATATATCCGATATTGTAGTAGTACTCGGGATTTTCGCTCCGGCCGATCAGCTCGTAAAAGACTTCGAGGGCCTCGTTGTACCGGCCCTGGTCCATGAGCCGCTTTCCCATCTCATACGACTTTCTGGCCTTTTCCACAGCCGGCCCTTTTTTCTTTCTCAGGGAAGACAGGATCCGCTTTTCAATTTTAAACGTGTCATAAGGGACCACAAAAAGGCCTGTTACACCGGTCTGGCCGGCTTTCAGGACTTTCAGCTTGGTAAACCCCGGATCGGTAAGAAAAAACGGAAGATCGGCAAACCGCTCTTCTCCCCTGACGATTTTCAAAAGAGAAAGACCGGACATATCCCGCATGTCATAGGCGCACACCACGCAATCGACCTTTGTGGACCGCATCAGGAACCAGGCCTTTTCCGCGCTCTCCGCTTCCATGAACTCGGAAAACCCCAGGTTTCGGATGATGCCGGAAAGCGCTTTCAAACGCTCCGGTTTGTCATCCACAAGAAGCAGGGATTTGTTTTTCATACATCACCTACAGAATGTCCAGATACGGCTTTGATCCGCGGTCCGGGAAGACCGCCTGTCCCATTTTCTCTTTTACGGCCTGCTCAACCCCTTGACTGATCAAACCGGCCGATTTCGGGCAGGGCTCTTTTGCAAGCTGAAAAATGGTAAACCTTAGTTGAGGGTTGTAACAATCCTTGATTTTCATTGCCACTCGATAACATTTATCCTTTGGTTTTGCAAGGTCCGCCAGATCCAGCGTTTCAAAAAAAAGCTCCCCCCAGGTATTCTTGAACAGCAGCTCGGCTGCGGCGAAATCTCCTGTCCACCGTTTCCGGTCCGATCTGAGCACAATGACCATACGGTCCACGAACGGACCCTGTATAAAAACGTTGTCGGATAGCGGTTTCACCGGCTGGACCGAAAGATACACCTTGTCAGGGTCGGACTCGATACCCGCTCCCTGGTAGATGCGGGAAGACGCCCCCAGGGAAATACCGGATTTATGCCTGTTGTAAAGCCCGTTGTTCATCAGCCAGCCCATGACACCGAGAAAGCCCGGAGCGGAGTAAAGGGCTTCAAGGTCGCCGTTCGGCCCTTTTGTCAGCAGATACCAGTTTTCCTGCATATCTTCCTTTCCGTCGGAATTGATCACGAACCGCTCGAGCGTGCTTCTTTTCAAATAAATGGAACATTCTCCGATTTTCCCTTTTTTGGCGGATAAAAGCTCTTTTGCCTTGTTGGTCAGGATCTTCCACCTTCTCGCCTCCGGCGGATCCATGGAATCGATCCGGATTTTTTCCTTGATTTCCTTCTGTGCAAGGCTGAACAGATAGGCCAGCGTATTCCGCAGGGTCTGCTCGAGCAAAAGTTTTTCCGACTCACTCCACCGGGTGTACGAAAGCAGCTTGTCCGTCTGCTCCTTTCTCAGCCGCCACCTGGAAAGATACTTGTCCAGAAGGGATTTTTTCGGGGAGCCTTCCTCCGGCATCCGCACGGCAGGATATCCGCAGAGCCTGAAAAAAATGGCGTTTTTGATCAAACTGATCCGGTTGGGGTCGCCCATGCTTTCATAAAACCGGATCACCCGTTCAAACAGAAGCCGGTTCGGGTCCACCAGGTAATCATCAATCCCGGCTTTGGCATACCCCTTTTTCACCATGTCGCACATAAGCGACCGGTCCTCTTTGGGACCGAACCGGTAACAGGCTACCATGGACGCCTTGATCAGGGCTTTCACCGGGTCCTGTTTGGATTTGCTGATATGCCACAGGAGCCCCTTGAAAATCTCTTCGGTGCTTATGTTTTCCAGGTTGCCCAGGTCAATGTAATCGTTCCGGTACGCGGCCAGGTGTTCGGCCCTGTGAATTTCACCGACAAACGAATCATACTCCCGATCGGTAAGCCCCACGGGAAAAACCGCCCAGAAGGGAATCCTTCCGGCAATCATGAGAAAGGTTCGGTAAAACTCCTCTTTGAGGAAAGACCTGGGGGCGGTGAACGTCTCGTCTCCCTTAACCGGATCAAAGTTGTTGTTCTTAATATCTTTTGAATCATGAACGAAAAAGCTCACTTCCTGCCCGTACTGCTCACGGCTGTAGACGACCAGATCATCCAGCTTGGACTGAAGGGCGGAAAACCGCTTATCTGAAAATTCGGAGAAGTTTATGATGACCCAATAATCAAAATCGGACCCCCTGGACTGGGTAAAGGTTCCGAGGCTGCCGATATGATACAGCCCCTGGACAGCCGGGTTATCGCTTTTCCAGACACCCGTGAGATTGTCCGGCATCACCCCGGTATTCAGGGCTTCCTTGTAAAAGCCGGAGTTTTCGAACCCGGCTATGCCGCATGGCTCCTCTCCGGAATCCACGTACCCCGGCACCCCTTCCATGTTTGCGTGAATAAAGAAAGGAATCTCGATGAAAAGCTTGAGCTTGTCCTTGTCAAGATACCGGAGCGCCTCTCTCATCCGCACGATGTTGTAGTTGGCAAACGCCTCCCGGTTTTTTTCCAGAAGGGCGCCCAGACCGTCAAGCCGGGTTTGGTGATCCACTCTGCCGTCCATTTAAAAATCGCATGTCAGTTCGTTATTGTATGACTCATCCTGATGATTATATGGTGATCCGGCCCCATGTTTCAAGCTTATTTTTGCCGTGTGGACCACCGGCGGTCAATCGGTTTGTAATTTCCCGTAGCCGTTCACGGCTTGAAACTTGAAATTCGAAAGTAGAAATTGGGGAGAGATGAAACGAGTTTACCAATTGGATGTCTACCAACCGGCAGAAGAGTTATCAGATATGATCCGGCACGACTTTGATAAGTGGAATAAAAAGGTTCAGAATACCATGGTCTATCAAATAATCCGATCATCCGACAGAATAGCTGCAAATATAGCAGTACAAAAGCATGAATGCCAAATTTCCAATTTCTAATTTCAACGTTCCGTGAACGGTTACAATTTCCCGGATATGTTATAGAATCGAATCACCCCCGTGACGGAAAAATAAAACAATTGAAATCAGCCGGCAAAAGAATTATATTTGCCTGCATGAGAACTCAGCCTTCAAAAGCAATCGAGACCGATAGATTCCAGATTCCATGATGACGAAAACCGATCGCTCGCATACCGGATTTGATCTCGACCTTCTGGATCTGTCGGAATTGATCGGCATTCCGGAAAAGGGACAAGAAAAGGCCCCCCGGACGGAAACTGATGAACCCGGACAGAACAGGCGTTTTGTCGAGCTGATCATGAAACGGGTCAAGGGATCGGATATTTTCCTCTCCTTTGCACGGAAAATCAAGGAGATCAACAAGATCCTGTCCATGAAATATTCTTCGACAAAGGATATTGCCGACATCATCGCCACCGACCCGAAACTTTCCTCCAAGCTGTTATCCCTTGTCAACTCTTCCTTTTACGGCCGGTTCAGCGACAAACGGGTCACCACCGTTTCCGAAGCCATGATCATAATGGGCACAGAAGAAATCCAGTTCGCCACGGTGAACCTCAAGCTGTTGGAACTGCTCCAGGAGATTTCCACCAACAAAATCCTGAAGAAAAAAAGCGTGGAAGGGCTTTTGAGAAGCGTGTTTGCCAATGAAATTGCAAAGGTTCTCGGATTCAAGAAAAAGGAGGGGATCCAGCTTGCAGCCATGCTTTACGACCTTGGCGAGTATGCGGTGATCCTGTTTTACCCGGAACGGTACATGGAAACCGAAATTATAAGAGAAAAGTCGCACAAGGACCGGAACCATTCCTCAAAAGAGATTTTCGGCATTTCCTATTCAGACCTCGGCCGTCTCATATGCAAACAGCTCGGTGTGCCGAACCAGATCATCCGGCTGATGGCGCCGGTGAAAACCCCGGACGCCCGGATTCCTGACAAATACTACAACCTGGAGATCAAGCGCTGCATCTGCTCGTTTGCCAATGAAACCTGCCGGGCGGATGCGGACTGGAGCGGAAAGAAACGGGAAGAGGCGATCAAAGCGATCATGAAACGCTACGAGCAGCTTTTTGACCCCGGATTCCAAAAGGTGGACGAAACTCTGCGTTCTTCAAGACAGAAGATCCTCAACAACGCAGGCATTTTCAATATCAGCTCGGTATGACGGCAAAGTCCGCCGGTAGATTTTCACCGGCCCGCAACAAGCAACAGAGGGATTATTTCATATAACGGCGCATGATCCGGTCATATTGCCCGCTCTTTTTGACCTTTTTGAGACTTTTGTTGAATTTTTCCACGTATTCCGGGCTGACCCGCTTTTTGCTGAAAATCACGTGGATATCGTTGGAAAACACTTTCATGGGATGGACCGCCACCATATCCAGGATCCCCATGGCCTTGAGTCCGGCCGTGCCCGACACCGGGTCTGCGAGGAATCCGTCGATCCGTCCGCGCCGCAGCTTTTTGTAATTGTTTTCGTTTACCTTGACCTCTTCCACGCGGCGGGAAAACGTTTTTTGCTCCATCAGTCGCTCGTACTCCGGGCCGTAGTAATATCCCCGGGTCACCCCGAGGGTGAAATCGCTGCCGATGATGTCTTCCAGTGTTTCAAAATCATACGCGTCCTTTTTCTCTTTTCGCACGAACAGCACGGCGGACTCCTGCCGGTACGGATCGGAAAACAGCCCCCATTTTTTCCGCTCTTGTGTAATGGAAGCCCCCAGTCCGGCATCGAGATACCCTTCCTTCAAATCCTTTATCGCTCTTTTCCAGGGGGTATTCTGCCATTTATACGGTTCATCCATATTTTCCAGGACCGCCCGGACCATGTCGATTCCAAGGCCGGTCAAATCCCCGTTTTCATCCTTGAGCTGATAGGGTTTCCATGGTTCCCACGCATAAACGTATACTTTGCCGTCCTCGGCGGATACCGGGCCGATTCCCCCCGGGATTGAACAGGTGATGAGCATTGCCGCCATTACCGAAATCATGAGTTTCACTGCCGTTTGTGCAGTCACACTTCCTCCTTTTGTATTTGAATTCAGATATACCGGACATATCAATCCGGAACCTAAAAAGCAAGGGATGAACATTCCCCGGACTACTCGAGCCCGAGAATTCCCTTGGCATTGATGATCCCGTTCGGGTCCAGGTACGATTTCACCGACCGCAGAATCCCGAACGCGGCAGGGCCGATATGGGATTCGAAATACGGGGCCATCATTCTGCCGA
>JAIPEK010000131.1 GCA_021737205.1 Desulfarculaceae bacterium | reverse complement strand
TTATCAAAATCGATGTGGCCATGGAACGGGTTCTGTCCGTGGGCGACAAAATGGCCGGCCGGCACGGCAACAAGGGTGTGGTATCCAGAATTCTTCCCATCGAGGATCTGCCGTATTTCGAAGACGGAAGGCCCGTGGATATGGTGCTGAACCCGCTCGGAGTCCCGTCGAGGATGAATGTGGGCCAGATTCTTGAAATTCATCTCGGCCGTGCCGCCCAGGGAATCGGATGGCAGATCGACGAGCTTGTGGAAAAGAAAAAGACCGATGATCTTCGCAAACGGTTCGAACAGATTTTTTCCACCTCTTCTTTCAAAAAAGAGGAAAACGATCCGGAAGCGCAATTTATCGATGAAGTAAAAGCCATGGACGATACAAGTGTTCTGGATCTGGCATCCAGGTACCGGAACGGGTTTCACATGTCCACACCGGTATTTGACGGGGCCACCGAAGAAGAAATCAAGGAGCTTCTGACCCTTGCGGGCCTTGATGATACAGGCCAGGCGGTCTTGTATGACGGCAGAACAGGGGAGCCTTTTGATAAAACCGTTACAGTGGGCATCATGTATATGCTCAAGCTTCATCATCTTGTGGATGATAAACTGCATGCCCGTTCGATAGGACCATACTCCCTGGTTACCCAGCAGCCTTTGGGTGGAAAGGCCCAGTTCGGCGGTCAGAGACTCGGGGAGATGGAAGTGTGGGCCATGGAAGCTTATGGGGCGGCACATGCGCTCCAGGAGTTTTTGACCGTCAAATCGGACGATATGGTGGGAAGGACACGGATGTACGAGAAAATCGTCAAAGGGCAGAGTGTGCTTGAGCCCGGAATGCCAGAGTCTTTCAGGGTCCTTACCAAGGAACTTCAAAGTCTGGGGCTTGATATCAAACTTATAGAAGAAAGCAAGTAAGGAGTTTATATTGGAAACTATATATGATTTCTTCGCTAAACCCAAAGATCCCAAGCTTTACAGCGGCGTTCAGATAAAGCTTGCGTCTTCCGACCAGGTCAGGGAATGGTCCCACGGGGAGATTAAAAAGCCGGAGACCATTAACTACAGGACATTTAAACCTGAAAGAGACGGTCTTTTCTGCGCAAAGGTGTTCGGCCCCACCAAAGACTACGAGTGCAACTGCGGCAAATACAAACGGATGAAGCACAGGGGCGTGGTGTGTGAAAAATGCGGAGTCGAGGTGATCCAGTCCAAGGTCCGCAGGGAGCGCATGGCGCATATCGAGCTCGCCAGTCCGGTCTCCCATATCTGGTTTCTCAAGAGTCTGCCTTCCAAAATCGGCAACGTGCTGGATCTGACTTTGAAAAGCCTGGAAAAGGTCCTGTATTTTGATTCCTTTATCGTGATCGATCCCAAGGACACGGATCTGGAGAAAATGCAGCTTCTTTCCGATGACGAATACTTCGAAGCTATTGAAAAATACGGGGAAACATTTGAAGCCGACATCGGGGCCGAAGCGATTCTCAAACTGCTGAACAGCGTGGATCTGAACGAGACCTACCGGAAGATCAAAGAGGGCATGAAGCTGACCAAATCCGTTGCCAAGCAGCAGAAAATGGCCAAGCGGCTCAATGTCATCGACGCGTTTATAGAATCCGGCATCGAACCGTCCCGGATGATTTTTGATGCCTGCCCGATTCTGCCGCCTGATCTCAGACCCCTTGTGCCTCTCGAAGGCGGACGTTTCGCCACTTCAGACCTGAACGATCTGTACCGGCGGGTCATTAACCGGAATAACCGGCTCAAGCGGCTTATGGATCTGCATGCGCCGGATATTATTGTCCGGAATGAAAAGCGGATGCTCCAGGAATCGGTGGACGTGCTCTTTGACAATGGACGGCACGGCAGAGTGGTTACCGGGACGAACAAACGGCCGCTCAAGTCCCTGAGCGATACCTTGAAGGGAAAGCAGGGAAGGTTCAGGCAGAATCTTCTCGGAAAACGGGTTGACTATTCAGGCCGGACGGTCATCACGGTTGGTTCGGAACTGCGGCTTCACCAGTGCGGCATTCCCAAGAAAATGGCGCTGGAATTGTTCAAGCCGTTTATTTACAATTACCTGGAGCAAAAGGGGCTTGTCTCCACGGTCAAGAGCGCCAAAAAGATGGTGGAGCGCGAAGAGATCGAGGTATGGGATGCCCTGGAACACGTGGTCAAAGAGTATCCGGTAATGCTGAACCGTGCGCCTACCCTCCACCGGCTGGGCATTCAGGCCTTTGAGCCGGTTCTGATTGAAGGCAAGGCCATCCAGCTTCATCCGCTGGTATGTCCGGCATTTAACGCCGACTTTGACGGGGACCAGATGGCCGTTCATGTGCCGCTTTCCCTTGAAGGGGTGCTGGAAGCGCGGGTCATGATGCTGTCCACGAACAACATCCTGTCGCCGGCAAGTGGAAAGCCGATCATTGTACCGACCCAGGATATCGTTCTGGGGATTTACTATATGACCCGCGGGATCAAAAACCAGAAAGGCGAAGGCATAACGTTTTCAAGCCCGGAGGAAGTGCGGGCCGCATTTGATTCCGGAGAGCTTGCCCTGCATGCCAAGATCCGGGTGAGAATCGAAAACCGGATATATGAAACAACCACCGGCCGTATGCTGCTGTGGGAAACCATCCCCGGAGACACCCTGCTCAATCTGTCCCGTTTTCAGGTGGAGTCCAAAGAAGACTGCGAATCAGCCCTTGAAGAGCTCAAGGCGGGCGCTTCCTTTGAAGACGTCATTGCCGGGTATATGGAGAATCCCGAAGGAAATTCCGGCACCGGTCTTCTCACACGAAAGGAATTCAAGAATCATTTTCAGGTCTCCCAGATTTTCGTGGAGCAGCTTTTCGGCCTGAAAGAGGAGCAGTTCTCGGATTTGATCCGGATCGACAACTCTTACAATATTTTCAAGGTGGAGCAGCGACAGACCACGATACCGTTCCGGTTCGTCAACAAGCTCATGGACAAATCCGCTATTGTGGAACTGATTGACTACGCCTACCGGAACATCGGGTTGAAGGAAACCGTAATCCTCTCGGACCGGCTCAAGGATCTGGGCTACAAATATTCCACACTGGGCGGCCTGTCCATATGTGTGGACGACATGATTATCCCGGAGGAAAAGTGGGATATCATTAAAAAATCCGAAGAGCAGGTGAACACCATCAAACAGCAGTATTCCGAAGGTCTCATCACACAGGGGGAAAAATACAACAAGGTCGTGGATATCTGGGCCCAGAGTACCGACGATATTGCAGAGGAGATGATGGAGGTCATGAAAAACCCGACCCGGAGCCAAAAGTCGGGAGGGTCCGAGGAAAAACTGAATGCAGTGTATGTGATGGCGGATTCAGGAGCCCGGGGCAACAAGGACCAGATGCGGCAGCTGGCCGGAATGAGGGGTCTTATGGCCAAGCCGTCCGGAGAAATTATCGAAAACCCGATTACCGCATGTTTCAGGGAAGGGCTTTCGGTTCTCCAGTACTTCATCTCCACCCATGGCGCCCGGAAAGGTCTGGCGGATACCGCACTCAAGACAGCCAATTCGGGTTACCTCACCCGGCGGCTTGCCGATGTGGGCCAGGACTGCATGGTGGCCGAAGAGGACTGCGGAACCATGATGGGGATTCATATCGAAGCATTGTACGAAGGCGGAGAAATCATACAAAGTCTCGGAGAGAGAATTCTCGGCAGGAAAACCCAGGAAGAGGTGCGTGATCCGTATTCCAATGATGTCATTGTGGGCGTGGGAGCCGATCTTGACGAGCATGTCGTTAAAAGAATCGAAGATGCCGGGGTCACGTCCGTGAAAATCCGTTCGGTACTCACCTGCAGTTCAAAGAACGGTGTCTGCCAGAGGTGCTACGGAAGAGATCTGGCCCACGGACGAAAAGTCGAAAAAGGCCAGGCAGTAGGAATCGTGGCGGCCCAATCCATCGGGGAGCCCGGAACTCAGCTTACCATGCGGACGTTTCATATCGGCGGAACCGCAAGCCGGAAAGTCGAGGTGGCCGAGGTCAAGGCCAGGGTCGGCGGATATCTGAAATATAGAGAAGGCTTGCAGCTTGTTACCACTGCCGAAAATGAACTGATAGTCATGAACCGGAAGGGCGGCGGTGTCATTATCGAAAGTGAAGAAGGAAGAGAACGGGCCAGAGAGGAAATTATATACGGTGCGAATCTCCATAAAAAAGAAGGCGACATTGTCGAGCCCGGTGATGTCATCGCCAGCTGGGATCCTTTTACTACACCGATTATCACCGAAGTGGACGGAAGAGTCCGCTTCGCGGATATCGAAGCGGGAAAAACCGTTCAGGAACAGATCGATCCGGTAACGGGGAAAGCCAGCCGTACCATCATCGAGAGCGCCTACAGCGATGTCCGGCCGAGAATCACCATTAAAGACAAGGACGGCAAAGGTGTCCGCCTGCCCGGAAGCGATTCGGTGGCTCGATACTACCTGCCTGTCAATGCAATCATCACGGTGGAGGAGGACGATCAGGTCCGGGCCGGGGACGTCATTGCAAAACTGCCCAGGGCCACAACCAAAACCAAGGATATCACGGGCGGTCTTCCCAGGGTTGCGGAGCTGTTCGAGGTGCGGAAACCAAAGGATCCGGCGATTCTCTCCGAGATCGAAGGAAACGTAAGCATTGAAAAAGGAGCCAAGGGTCGCCAGAAAGTCATAGTGACCCCTACGGACGTGGGAGACAAAAAAGAATACCTGATTCCGAAAGGGCAACACCTGAACGTTTATGAAGGCGATTATGTGAAAGCAGGAGATCAGCTGGTCCCCGGAAGCGCCAATCCCCAGGACATCATGAATATTAAGGGAGAGGTGGAACTGGCCAAGTACCTGGTGGATGAAGTCCAGGAAGTATATCGACTTCAGGGCGTCCGGATCAATGACAAGCATATCGAGGTCATTATCCGGCAGATGATGCGCCGGGTGAAGATCAAAAGTGCAGGTGATACCAACTTTGTTCCGGATGAGCATGTGGACCGGGTCAAATTTGAAGAACAGAACCGGAAAGTGGTGCAGGAGGGTGGTGAACCCGCCAATGGCGAGCCTTTGATTCTCGGGATTACAAAGGCGTCTTTGTCCACGGACAGCTTCCTGTCAGCCGCCTCGTTCCAGGAGACCACGAAAGTGCTTACCCAGGCGAGCATAGAAGGAAACATCGATCACATGAAAGGGCTGAAAGAAAATGTGATCATGGGCCGGATTATTCCTGCCGGAACCGGATTTCCCGGATACAGTGATTTAGAGGTGGAACAATCATCGAAACAGGTAGTATGAATCAAAAAAATATTGACACAAGTGAAAAAAAAGAATATTATTAAATATTTTGTCGTAAACGCTTGGTCAGACTAATCAATAAGGAGTTGTATAGAAATTATGCCGACCATTAATCAGTTGGTTAGAAAAGGAAGAGAAAAGGCTGAGAGAAAGGTGACCACGCCCGCTTTGAAGGGCGGACCCCAGAAGCGGGGGGTTTGTACCAGGGTGTATACATCGACCCCGAAAAAACCGAATTCGGCGTTGAGAAAGGTTGCAAGGGTCCGGTTGACGACTGGAATGGTGGTATCAGCTTATATTCCCGGTATGGGGCATAATCTTCAGGAGCATTCAGTAGTGCTTGTCCGGGGCGGAAGGGTGAAAGACCTTCCCGGTGTCCGGTATCATGTAGTAAGGGGCGCCCTTGACACCCTCGGTGTCACCGACCGGAAGCAGGGCAGGTCTAAATACGGCGCCAAGCGTCCGAAATAGTTCTGCGGATTTTTAGGATTTTAATCGAATAGATCGGGGAAGATATGGCAAGGAAAAAAATTGTTACAGGGTTTTTGATGAAGGGTGCCGCCAAGGAGGAAAAACTTGTCCAGAAGTTTGTGAACTATATTATGAGGGACGGCAAAAAGAGCGTGGCCCAGAAGCTGGTGGATGATGCCCTTGCGATTGCGGAAGACAAGACCGGTGAGCCTGCACTGAAAGTTTTCGAAAAAGCGGTGGACAACGTCAGGCCGGCTCTGGAAGTAAAATCCAGGAGAGTCGGCGGATCGACATATCAGGTTCCCACGGAAATCAAGTATTCAAGACAGACCGCCCTTGCCTTCAGATGGATGGTGAGATACAGCAGGGCGCGTTCTGAAAAAGGGATGGCCACCAAACTCGCCGGAGAGTTTCTGGATGCATACAATGAGCGGGGCGGGTCCATCCGGAAGAAAGAGGATACGCATAAAATGGCCGAAGCAAACAAGGCGTTCGCCCATTTTAAATGGTAAATAAATTTTTGAATTGACCTGATTAATATTCCAGGGAGGATCTAAGAAATGGCTAAGGAAAAATACGAGCGGACGAAGCCGCATGTCAACATAGGGACGATCGGTCATATAGATCACGGCAAGACCACGCTGACGGCGGCGATCACCAAGCATGCCGCTACACGGAGCGGCGGTACATTCATTC
>JAIPEK010000130.1 GCA_021737205.1 Desulfarculaceae bacterium | reverse complement strand
ATATTTTTCGGTAATGCATGGTGAAATCATTGAGGATTATCCCAATGACAAACCATATCCAAGCTGTCTGATTATGGGCAGGAATTTTTCAGGGGAAACGATCCATAGTGTCTGGGCCTATAATCCGGTAAACCTATGGGCAGTATTAATCACAGTCTATCGACCAGATCCGGAACGGTGGATTGAGTGGAAAGTGAGGGTGAAAAAATGAAGCCATTTGAAAAATGTCCCGTATGTGGTGGGGAAGTAGAATCCAAGCAAGTGGAAAAACTGCTCAGAGGCGGCGGGAATACTGTGTCCGTAAAAGTTTCTGCTGAAGTATGTTTACACTGTGGAGAAAGATTATATGCCGAAGATGTGGTTAGAACATTTGAAGAAATTCGAGGCAAACTACAAAAGGGGGATTTCACTCACCTCAAGACTCTTGGGCAATCATTCACGGTTGAAGAAGATTGGCCTGACAAAACCATCCGGCCGACCGCTTAACTCGCCGCTTCGCTCTGATTTAAGCGAACGCAGAAAACTATACCACTGAATAGGCTTTGGTCGGCTGCGGAACAAGTCCGTTTAAAACGCTGAGACTATAGAAGATTGCCGCCGCCAACGGTTTCGAGCTTTTTTGAAAACTCTTTTTTCAAAACCAGGTTTTTGTGGAGCATCAAGTCCTGTTTTGAAATGCCCAGGGCCGCACCGATCAGCTGGGGCAGATAGATCACGGAAATGGAAAGGTCCTTTCCCGCTTTATGGGATATCCGGCTTTGGAAGCCGTCCAGGTTCAGCTGGCACATGGGGCAGATGGTGACAATGGCATCGGCTCCTTGGGCGTCTTCCAGGATCTTTCGGACCAGGATTTCAGCGGTTTCGCTTTTGGTGTTCATGTTGGAGGCGCCGCAGCATTGGGCCCCGGATTCCCATTCGAACACATCCGCGCCGCATGCCCGGATCAACGGCTCCATGGAGGTCGGTTCTTCCGGGTCGTCAAACACCTTGTACGGCCGGAGTGCCTGGCATCCGTAATACGGGGCGATTTTGAGGCCGGAAAGCGAATGGATCACCCGGTCGGCTATCACGCCCGGCCCGATGTCATTGGCGGCCACATCAAGCAGATGCCGGACACGGGCCCGGTTTTCCAGGTTCAGATCCTCTTCTTTCAACACTTCGTCAATCTGTGCGGAAAGATCCCGGTCTTTCTTTTTTTCCTTTTCCACCTTTTTCAGGTTCAGATAACAGGCGCTGCACGGTACTAAAATATCCGCTGTTGAATGTTTTTCCGCCATGGCGAGATTCCGGGCCGGCAGCGCATAGGAGAGCAGGCGGCTGACCGGTTCCGCTGCCGTGGCCCCGCAGCAGTTCCAGTCTTCGATTTCCGAAAGCTCTATCTCAAGCGCCTGCATCAAGGCCCTCGTGGATACATCATATTCTACTGCTGAGGCTTGAAGGGAACAGCCCGGATAATATGTATATTTCATTTGTTTTCCTCCAGCCGGGACACGGTTTCAAACAGCCGGCCCAGGTTGCCCGGTCCCGGTTTTGACGGCAATTCGACTTTCACCTTGTTTTTCTTTAAAAATTTGATGCCGATGGGCGCGAACTTCATGGGAAGCAGCGGGTTTTTCATGTTCATGAAATACAATGTTAAAAACTCGGTTTCCCTAACCCGGCCATGACGCCGGACACTTTCCATGAAGCTTGAATAAAATTTCGATGATATCCGGTATTTGGGAATATCCTCTTTTACAGCCACCTCTTTGAGCATGGACATGGCTTGGGTCAGCTCAAGCCCCCTGGGGCACCGCAATGTACAAAAATAACAGGTGGAACAGAGGCTGAAGGTGGTGGAATTGAATACCTCGTCAATCCGGTCCATCAGCACCATGCGCCACAGTTTTCTGGGGGTAATGTCCATGGCGGAGGAATTCGGGCAGGAGGCGGTGCAGGTTCCGCATTGAAGACATGTGGACAAAAGGTCCTTGATTTTCTTTACATCCGTCATCTGATTGTCTCCCATAGTTCTCGTCATACCGCAGCTTCAATGATATTGAAAAACTGCTGATCTTCCAGATTGCTCACATAAGAGGCGCTGTTGGGGCATACGGCGGCACAGGCGCCGCATCCCTGGCAGAGCGCGGGATTGATATAGATTTTGCGCCTTTCGTAATCCACCATTCGCGCCGAGTACGGACATGTTTGAACACACCGCTCACACAGGCAGCAAAGGCTCTCTTTGATCTGTGCCGTAATCCTGGAAGAAGTCAGCGTATCCCTTGAAACGATCCGCAGCGCCCGCTGGGCGGCCGCCTGGGCCGAGGCGATGCTCTCCTCTACGTTCCGGGGGCCTGCGGCTGTTCCGCATACAAAAATTCCGTCCATGGTAGTATCCGCAGGCCGCCATTTCACATCCCCCTGGCGGACGAACCCGTATTCGTCCTGTTCGATGCGGTACATGCCTGCAAGCTCTTTGACGGAAGAAGGCTCCATGCCGGAGGCCAGAATTACAGCATCCGCTTCGATTTCGATGTTCTGATCAAGGATTGATTCATATGCGCTCACCCGGGCTTTTCCTTCTGAAATCTCCACTTTGGGGGGCCTCTGTGTTGTGTACCGGATAAAAATAACACCCAGGTCCCTTGCCTTTTTGAAATACGATTCCAGGAACCCGTAGGTCATGATATCCCGGTACAGGATAAATACGTTCCGTTCCGGGTCCGACTCTTTCAAGGCAAGCGCCTGTTTAATGGAAGAGGTGCAGCAGACCCTGCTGCAGTATTCCTTGGTGTCATCCCTGGACTGCACGCACTGGATCATGACCACATTTTTCAGGGATTCAGGTTCCAGTTCCCCCTTCTCTTTTTTCTCTTCAAACGTTTTGGCGGTCATGACGGCGTCATGTTCCCCGATCCGGTACTGGTTCGTCCGGGCTTCCCCGGCTCCGGTGGCGAAAATCGCCGTCCCGTGCCGGATGAAACTTGTGGTGATTCCGCCCTGCCCGTCATCGGTTTGAACAAGCGTGGTAAAATTGCCGGTCTCTCCGTATGTATCCGCCACTGTGGAATTTTTCAAAACACGGATCAACGGCTGTTTTTCCACTTCTTTTTCCGTGCTCTCCAGAAGGTCTTTGAAACCGGTTCCGTCAATATTCGTATGAAGCCAGGCCAGGTTGCCGCCCAATTCGTCTCCCTTTTCCACAATTACGGTTTCATATCCCTGATCCGCACAGGCAAGCGCTGCATTCATCCCGGCGATCCCGCCTCCGATGACAAGGACCTTCCTGGAAACACGGATGGTTCGGGATACAGGGACCTTGGCCTGGCGCACCTTTGCAACCGCCGTGTTGATCGTAAACTTCATCAAGTCCTCTGACAGTCCGGATATATCCACCGCTTCCAGGTAGCATTCGGCAAGTCCGGTCCGTGCGGACAGCTCTTTCAGTTTCCCCTGGAACAGGCACGGTACACAGGCAAGTATCACAAGCCGGTTGAACGTTTGGCTTCCTGTGTTGTCCAGCAGGGTCTGCCACCCTTCTGCCGTGCACATGCCGTCGATGGTCATGAAATCGTCGATCAGCGGGTGGGAGGTGCAGAAGGATTCGATCAGTTCCGCCTTTTCTACGTCTTGGGAAGGACACTTGCACAATACCGCAGTGGTTGCGGGCACCTCCCTGGATACATCCCTGACCGGCATTTCTTTTTCAGGCGCTTTTTCCCGAACCTCTCCGGGCGAAAGACTCTGTCCGGGCCGATTCAAGACCCGGCCGGCCCGGACAGAAGCGGACGATGAATAGATCACCGTCTCACTGATATCCTTGAGACCGGAAAACGACCCGCTGACAAACACCCCTTTTTTCGCTTCCCTGTCGAAAAGATTCTCTTTTGCAAACCCGAAATCGTTGCATTCGACACCGGTGATTTCGGAAAGCTCTGCTGTCTGAAATGCCGGTCTCTGGCCCACCGATAGAACCACCATGTCAAAATGTTCTCGGGTCAATGCAGCAGATGCCTCACTGACCCGGACACACAGATCACCGCTTTCGGCATCCATGGTCACGGAATGGGGCCTGGCCCGTTTCAAAATTACGCCGTATGTATGTTCCGCCTCTTTTCTGTACCGCTCGAACTCTTTGCCGAAACAGCGCATGTCCATGTAGTAAATGAAGGTTTCGATATCCGCGCCGAATTTCTTTTTCACCAGCATCGCCTCTTTCAGGGCATGCATGCAGCAGACAGAGGAACAGTATTCCGAGTCGGTCTGGAGACTTCGGGAACCCACGCACTGGAGCCATGCGATCTTATGCGGTTTCCCGCCGTCGGAAGGCCGCTCCAGGTTACCTGAAAACGGGCCCGTGCCGGAAAGAATCCGTTCAAATTCAATACTGGTCACCACATCCGGATATGCGTTCCATCCGAAGGTGTCTTTTTCACTGTCAGGGGTATAGTACCGGGTCCCGCAGGACAGGATCACCGCTCCTGTCTGAAGTTCCACGGTTTGCCGGTCATCCTCTTTTTTCCGGTTGAACACCGAGTACCCCATGTCGATCAGCTTTTCATCGTCAAACGGTTTGACGATATACTCCTCCGCCCCGACCTTGAGGGTTTCGACCGCGGACTCCACCGTGGCATAGGCCGTCATCATGATCACGGTAAGATCCGGATCAGCATCCCTGGCTTTTTTCAGAACTTCCGTGCCCTCCATTCCCGGCATCTTGATGTCGAGCAGCATGAGCGAAAACGAGTTTTCTTCTATCAGGTCAAGCGCCTTTTGCCCGGATTCGGCCACACTCACCGTAAAGCCTTCATACTCGAACATCTCTTTTAAAGAATCCCTGACAATCAGCTCATCATCCACCACCAGCATGTGAAAATCCTTTTTCAGGTCCCTGGGAAGGGTGATGGCACTGGTGGGACATACGGACACACATTCCCCGCACAAGGTGCAGGCGGCCGTATCAACGGCATAGGTGTTGGGGATGGCGTGGGGGCTGGGCAGGAAAGCGGCTTTTCTCCCGGAAAGGCCTGCGTTGAATTCGTCCCTGGTTTCCACCGGGCATACTCTGGCGCATTCGCCGCATCCGATGCACCGTTCCGGGTCTATACAGGTGTTTTCCCGCTTTAACACCGCTTTATAGCTTCCAGCCTCGCCTTCGAGAGATGCGAGTGTGGTGCCGGTCATCACATGCACCCGGTCGTGAAACAGCCCCCTTCTGAGGCAGAACTGTTCCGAGTTGTCCCTCTCCGCCATGGGAAGCAGACGGCAGATCCCGCATCCGTTTGTGGGAAACTGGTGGTCGAGTTTCGCCAGCATTCCTCCCGTGTATCCCTCTTTTTCAATCAACGTGATGCGAAATCCCCTGTCGGCAAGATCAAGGGCGGACCGTATTCCGCTTATTCCGCCGCCGACAACAAGTGCATCACTGGTTATTTCCGTCATGATTTCACCCCTTATATCCCTGTCACATCACTGAGTTCGTCTTCGAAAAAGCAGGACAGGGGATGATTTTCCTCCGTACTGCCGCCGGAAGTATACTCAAATCCCTTCTGTGCTTTATCCGCTATGGACATAAACAATTCGGACAACGGAATATCGTTGGGACATGCATTGGAGCACTGGCCGCAGCCCACACAGGAAAGGCCGATATGAATCATACGCGTCAAATGGAAAAACAGGGTATCCGAAGGCATTCGAAGCGTTCCTCTTGCCAGGGACCGGTTCAGGTACTGCAGCGGCTCGTAATCGAATACATCCGTATTGAACACGCATTCCTTGCAGTAACATACCGGGCAGGCCACCCGGCAGTTGTAACAGTTGACGCACGCGGAAAAGTATTGGCCGAGTTTCTCAAAATTCCCGGTTTTCTGCCGGATTTCATTGAAAACCGATTCCCTGCTCTCGGTAAGTTCTGCGTTGACCTTTTCTTTATGTTCTTTTTCGTCTCCAGGTGGTTCGGCCTGTTCCAGCCCGGCCTGGGCCAGGATATACTCTCCGGTTTCACTTTGCGAGGCCACCTGCAGGGTCTGGGGATCAGAGGAGAGCGGGTGGATCACGATATCCGCGTTTTTGGGAAACGGATCAGTACATATCCGGCATGCGGTAGCAATGCTGCCGTTATAGTCGTCGGTAAAAGAGGCGGCCAGGCGTTGAAAAATATATTCATTGGTGAATTCCTCTCCCCTGTCCCTGAATTTTGAATTGAACACGCTGTTGGGAAAAGCGGAAAGACAGTTAGAGGAAACTATGACAAGGTTTTCCAGGTCCGCCTGTTTGAGCTTCACAAGTTCCACCACAGCGCGTATTTCACAGGGTCTGAGAAAAACTGCGATTTTCCCCTGATTTCCCTTCCTGGTGAGTCTGGATACGAGTTTCGCGCTGTTCATTGGAAAACACGGGGAAAACGGGTCGGCCCCGTCCAGATCCTCCATATGGGTTACCAGTGCCGGCATGATATCATTGGTCCCCTGTCTCACAGGGACCAGTACCCCTTGGATTTCGCCGGTTTCGAGCAGGGATTTGAAAAATGTTCGTGTCGCCTCAAGGGTATTGTTTTCTTTAATGGCATAAAAGCTGTTCATTTG
>JAIPEK010000129.1 GCA_021737205.1 Desulfarculaceae bacterium | reverse complement strand
CCCGAACATCATGGCGATACCCCCGAACGAGAGCATACCCGTAGCGGTAAAAAAGCCGCCCACATTGCACCCCTTTGCAAAGGCGGCACCGATTCCCATGAAAATGCCGCCGGCAAGTCCCTTGGCATACTCCAGGCGCGGCGCCCTGCGGATGCGGAACTGCCGGCCCATCAGGGCCGAAGCAAGGGCGCCTGCAAAAAGTCCGAAGTTGGATAGAGACATGGGGTGGAGCCAGGGAGCAAAAGGCTTTTCCGCGTTAATCCCCGTGAAATAGAGCAGCCAGTTTCCCCAGTTCCGGTAGCCGTTGGCGATGCCCCAGGGCGAGTCCCACAGGAAGATCAAAAGGGCGAGCACCGTGATGAGAATACCGGCAAGCCATTTGGGCCATTCCTGTTCAAATAGCAGGGCAAAGCCTTCCCTTGTCTGTCGGTTGATACTTGAAACGAGTTCAGATGACGCCACTTGTTTATCCTCCTGTCCGGTTCTGATTGTTTTTATATGAAGAACAGCGGCTTTCACCATGAAGTTCATGAAGGAATTGAAGAAAAACCTTCATGAACTTTATGCTCTTCATGGTAATCGTTCATGTTTTGTTGCGTACTGCAGGAATTGTCGTTTAGTACGTGAACACGGTATCCGCTTCTATGGCAGCCACATTGAGCTGGCCTGCGGCAGTGGTTCTGGCTCCTTCGGGCAGTTCCGACTCATCGATGTTTCTCGATTTGATGCAGGGCATGCACACAAGAAGCTCTCCGCCCAGCGCCAGAAAATCGTCCATCAGTTTAGTGATATGGGGGAATTCCCCGGTGGACAGCACGGTTTTCCTGTATTCCTCCTTGGCAAGGTATACCGAGTTTTCCTGCATCACGATGGTGGCATGGATGTCCATGGCAAGAGCGGCATTGGCCATCACGAACGGGATGGACGCCTTTTCCGGCTCTTCTCCGCCGTGGGTGGTAAAGTACATGATTTTTTCCTGTTTTTCCGTCATTTGCGTTCTCCTTTATGGTTCTTAGTAGAAAAGTTTTAAGTTTTAAGTTTTAAGTTTTAGCTACCACTTACCACTTACCACTTACCACTTAACACTTACCACTTAACACTTAACACTTAACACTTTTCACCATCATACATGCCGGGCCAGAACGGCGGACAGATCCTCCACTTGGGCTCCGGAGCGTTTGAGATTGCCCGCGCAGACGGGGCACATGGCCACGATCGGGTGGCCCGGGGTTTCGAGCTCCTTTTTTCTCTCTTCCATGATCGATCTGGAAAGGGCCGGGGAAACTGATTCAGCAGGTCCCCCGCAGCAGGAGGTAAACACCTGATCGTTTCTCAGATTGGAGGTCCGGATTCCCAGGTTGGAAAGCACGGCGCGCGGGACATCCGATACCTCGAGATACCGACCGAAAAAGCACGGGTCGTGAAGGGTTACCTCCAGGTCGGCTGTTTTGCTTTCAAGAGCGAGCAGTTCAAAATACGGGATCACCTCGAACGTCTCCCCGGTGTATTCCGGGTACAGCACCTTGAGCGCGTAAGTGGTGTGCGGATCCACGGTGATGATTTTTTTCACCCCTGCTTTTGTGAGGTTTTCCGCCACATACCGGGCATGGTCGGCAAATCCCTGCCGGTCTCCCATGTCATACAGAAGGATGCCGGAGTACTCATCCAGTTGAGGCCGGTAAAAAAAGTCGGTTCCTGAGGTTTTCAAAAGCCGGGTGATATCTTTGAGCGCCTTTTGGGCCTGTTTCTGTTTGAAGATCGGTGTCATGGCGGCAAGTCCGGTGCCGGAAAGCCGGGGCGGCACGAACCGGGCAAACCGGATTTCGTCCGCCCATCTGGTATCCTCGAATCTTTCCAGATGCCGGGTGGAGGTCTCGATAAAAGGGGCCAGCTGGTACATCAGGCCGGTAAACAGCAGATATTCCCCTTTTTCCGGTATTTCTTCGGTTTTCCACCACCGGTTGGTGATGAACTTGGGAATACCGAACGGGCCCCTTGTCTTTTTGACGTTGTTTGCCAGAATGTCGATGATATCGGTTGGATTGAACATGTCAGGACCTCCTGCGGGTTTCGACGACCATTTGCTTGAGACCGAGGATGATTTCCCCGGGATCGGCCTCTCTCGGGCAGGTATGGGTGCACAGGCCGCAGTGGAGACACCGCCACAGCTCGTTTGCATTTTCAAGGATGCGCTCCTTTGCCCCCACCTGGACATACCGGATCATCCTTCTGGGAAAATTGTCATGAAAAAGCGGGCAGAGCGCGGCGCAAGTGCCGCAGTTGAAACATTCAAGAGCGGTGTCCCCGCTGTATTGTTTCATTTCGTCTGCAAAATCGGTATCCAGTATCATTGGCTTATCCCTCTTGCGGTTCCGTGGTTTCCCGGGCGCCGACCAGGGCGTACTGAAAATAGGCCCCGTCTTTTTCCGCCTCTTGGATTTCCCCGTATTTTTTCATGGCTGCGACATACCAGAGGACCTGGTCACTGAAAAGCCCGGTTGCCTCGGCGATTTGGGGAACAGTGGCAGGTCCGTCTGAAAGTGCGCCTCGCACCATCTTCATTTCTTTTTTGCTCTTTTTCATGATCGCCGTGGCCCTTGCCACGCTTTCCTTTCTCTGTTTGCGCAGCTGTTTGAGCATCTGCTTTTTGTCGCCGTCTGTTTTGTGTTCGGTATCACTCATTGTTCCGTCTCCTTAACCGGTTCCGGTCACGCCGCTGCAATGGCGTCCACCATGGCTTCATACTGTTTGAGCGTCCATCCATTGACCTCGATGGCGTTTTCCGGGCAAACCGCCACGCACGCGCCGCAGCCCTGGCAAAGGGCGGCCGTGACCCGGGCTTTTTTCACCGTTTGTCCGGCCACCTCGGTTTCCACAAGTTCCAGCGCATCGTCCACCAGGCATGCATCCACACACGCCCCGGTGCCGGTACATTTTTCTTCATCCACGTGGGCCACGAACGGGTCAAGCTCGATATATCCCTTGCCCAGGAGAGCGGATACCTTGGCTGCCGCCGCTCCTGCCGTATTGCAGGCTTCCGAGGAGTCCATGGGCGCCTGGCAGGTTCCGGCCAGGAATACGCCGGTCACCGGTAGTTCCACCGGCCTCAGTTTGGGATGAACCTCGTTGAGAAAACCGTCATTGCCTCTCGGCAGCTTGAGCATGCCGGCAATACCGGATATGTCCGTCGGTTCCACTCCCGTGGCCAGTACCACCAGATCGGCAGGCACTGTCATCTCTTCGTTGAATGTCAGTCCGTCCGAGACTGTAACGGACAGGGGAAAGTTTCCGGTATCTGAGGATTCGACCCGGGGCGGCGCATCCGCCTCAAATCTCATAAACACCACCCGGTTTTCCGCGGCCCGGTTGTACAGCTCCTCCTGGCCTCGTCCGTAGGTGCGGATGTCCCGGTACATGTCAAAGATGCTTGTGCCCGGGAACGTCTCGCGGATAAAATTGCCTGCGTGGAGAACGGCACTGCAGCAGGTCCTGGAACAGTATTCATTGAGGTTCGCGTCCTCCTTTGTCTCGTGGATTCCGGGAATCCGGCGGCTTCCCACGCAGTGGATCATCACCATATTCCGGATTTTTTTTCCGTTGACTGTCAGGGTGTTTTCGTCACCGCTGTTTTCGGCAAGGGTTTGGATCAGTTCGGGAAGCGTAATTACCTGCGGGTGTTCTCCGTAAGCATATTCCCCGTTAAAAGGTGTATAAGATTGGCTGCCGGTGGCCATGACAATGGCGCCGGTATCGACCGTGGTGTCCGCACGTCCGTTTTCTCCGTCCGTGGCGAGCGTCAGGGTGAAGTTGCCCACATACCCTTTGACATCATTGACTTGTGTATTCGGGTACACCGTGATCCGTTCGCTGTTTTGGATTTCTTCATAAAACGCATCCACCACGTCCCCGGCTTTTTCCCCATCCGGCGCAAGGGTATGAAGGGTGTTGAGCCTTCCGCCGGGTTGTGTCGTTTTTTCGACCAGCGCCACATCGATCCCCTGCCGTGCAATGTCCACGGCGGTTTTCATGCCTGCGATGCCGGCACCGATCACTGTGGCGTGCCGGAAGGCGTCCACCCGGACCGGATGCAGGGGCTCGAGGTTTTCCGCTTTAGCCGCGGCAGCCGCGACAAGGGTGGATGCCTTGTCCGTGGCAGGATCGCCGTGGTGAACCCAGCTGACCTGTTCCCTGATATTGGCGTGTTCATAGACGAACGGATTGGCCCCGGCCCGTTCAACGGCGGACCGGAACGTGGTTTCGTGCAGGCTCGGGGCGCAGGAAGCCACCACCACCCGGTCAACCTCCCCGTTCTCCAGATCCTCTATGATCATGTTCTGGCCGGGGTCGGAGCACATGAACATGTTGGTGCGGGCCACCTTTACGCAGGAGAGATCCTCTGCCGCGTCTCTGACTTTGTCCACATCCACGTGGTCGGAGATATTTCCCCCGCAGTGGCAGATGTAGACGCCCACTTTGCCGTTGTGTGTATCGTCTTTGTTTTCTTTGTCGTTCGGGTTCGTCATGGCTGTGTCTCCAGAATTGGTTCAGAGGCTTGCATATATTTGGCCGCTTCAACGGCAGCAGAACCGGATTCGGATATTGTGTCCACGATATCCTTGGGTCCGGCTGCGGCTCCTGCGGCAAACACGCCCTCCATATCGGTGAGTACGGGAGAGATTTTCGGTTTTATGGAGGTGATGAACCGGTCCGAATCCGTTGAAACCGGGCAGTACGGTTCCGGCCGCCATCCGGGCAGGATCCCCATGGACAGCACCACAAGGTCGTGGTCCATCGTTTGGATACCGCCGCCGTCCTGGTTCTCATACCGCACGGTGACACTGCCGCCGTCTCCTTCATTGATCCTTGCCACCTTGGCTTTGACGAATTCGATTCCCATGGCCTTGGCGTTCTGGTAAAACTGTTCATACCCTTTGCCAAAGGCCCGGATATCCATGTAGTAAATGGTGATGTCGGCAAGGGGCAGGGCGCCGGACAGCAGCATGGCCTGTTTGATTGCATACATGCAGCAGACCCTGGAACAGTAGGAAACCCCCATGCTTTTGTCCCTGGAGCCGGCACACTGGACATAGGCGATGGAGTCCGGCTCCATGCCGTCCGAGGGACGCAGCACCCGGTTGTAGGGACCGTGGGGGGCCAGAAGCCGCTCCATCTGCAGAGAGTCGATCACGTTGGGGATCTCGCCGTTGCCGTACTGGGCTTTGTCCTTCACCGGGCTCAGCTCGAACCCGGTGCTCAGAACAGCGGTCCGGGCGGTGAGGGTAAAGGTCTCCGGTTCCATGAAATAGTCGACGGCATCCGTGGGGCAGACGGTCTCGCACTGCCCGCAGAGCATGCAGTGTTCCGCATCCAGTACCGCCACCTGGGGAATGGCGTTGGAAAAGGGGATGGAAATCGCTTTTTTCGCGGAAAAGCCGCCCTGTTCCATATCCGGAAGATATACCGGGCAGGCGTACTCGCATTTTCGGCAGCCGATGCACTTGTCCGGATCCACGTATCTGGGATTCTGCGTGATCCGGGCGTGGATCTCTTCTCCCATGCGCACGATCCCGTCCACATTGCAATAGGTGAACAGCGTGATGTTCTCGTGGTGGGCGGCCGACGCCATCTTCGGGGTGGTGATGCAGCTGGCGCAGTCCAGGGTCGGAAACACCTTGGACAGCCGGATCATTTTTCCGCCGATGGATGCATCCTTTTCCACGACCGCCACCCGGTATCCCTGGTCGGCAAGGTCGAGGGCGGACTGCAATCCCGCTATTCCGCCGCCGATGACGATGGTATCAAAATGTTGGACTTGTGGTTCAGCCATGCAATCCTCCTTAAAGGATTTTTTCTTTCCGGTCCGGCATTCGATTCCGCCGGGCCGAAAAGCATTTCGGGTTTAAGCGGTCGCTGCAAACTGCGGCGGCCCCAGCTCCTGTACAAGGTCGTTCATCCGGTTGACCTCGTTGAGGAACGCCCGGTTGCATACGGTACAGATGGCCGTCAGCCGCAGGCGGTTGATATCAAGCCCCTTCTCCTTCATTGCGGCATACACCCGGTCCACCCGCTTGGCCAGGTCTTTGTATGCCCCTTCATACGGGCATTCCTCACCGCAGGACATGATGATGATCCCGCTGATTCCCTTTTGAAAACAGTCGAGATAAAAGGATTCGGGAAACAGGACCGGGGCTCTCACTCGAAGTATGTATGTGTTTGCCGGATAGCTCGAGTGTGCCTGGCCCGTTGAATCCGCTCCCGGATAGGCGCAGGTTTCCGTTGCCAGTATGAGGATCTTGTCCTGATTGCCGCTGTTTCCCGTCGGTGTCATGGGTCCGCCTATTTGTTACGGGTGATGAAATGTTTGTCGTATCCATCCACTTCGAGAAATCCGAGATACTCGTGACCGACCTTGCCGGCCCAGGCCGGAACGTCGCTGCGGGTGCCGGAATCGTTGGACAGGATCTCGAGCACTTCACCCACCTTTACTTTAGCGATGCCCTTTTTCGCTTCAAGAAGCGGTCCGGGACATGCACTTCCCCTTGCATCCACCGTATCCGTCGGTTCAATTGACTGTAA
>JAIPEK010000128.1 GCA_021737205.1 Desulfarculaceae bacterium | reverse complement strand
TTCCTGTTCGAGGATGAACTCCGTTCCCTCTGCTGTTTGCTCAGAGGATTTCACCGACACTTTGATCACGTCTCCGGCATCAAAGACTTCATCCACATGGTTGATCTTATCCTCCCAGTATCCCACATCCGGGTTGACCGGCCTTGCCCATGACACGGTTTTCCCGCGGATCACACCTTCAAAATCTCCGACCCGGACCGCGGCCGTATTTTCCTGCTTGTTGATCCCGGTCACAACCCCTTTGTAGACTTTGTTTTCCTTGAGGGATTCATCCCCGATCTCTTCGGCGACTTTTTTGCAGAACTCATCGATTTTCAATGCAGGCAAATGTTGTAACGGGCCCCGGTATCCCTGCCTTCGGTCCAGATCCCTGAGGCCCTTGGTGACCTCTTTTCTGGCGATTTTCTGAAGCTCGATATTCACGGCCGTATGAATATTGAGCCCTTCATTGTACAGCATATCTTCGCCGTATTTGTCCTTGACATACCGCCGCACATGTTCCGTATAGCAGGGCACACGCTCGATAAACCAGTTTTTGCGGGGTTTGATGTCAAGCTTTTTGTTCATGGCCTCGGTGGCTTCGAGGTTAGAGATATGCCCGTCCTGCTTGAGCCGGTTTAATACGTAGATCTGCCGCTGTTTCGCCTTTTCCGGCTTTCTGAACGGAGAATAGCTGCTGGGCGCCTGGGGAAGCCCCGCCAGCATGGAGCACTCGGCGAGATTAAGTTCCTCTGCATGCTTGCCGAAATAATTTTCCGCAGCGGCCTCCACCCCGTATGCCCCGTGTCCCAGGTAAATCTGGTTGAGATAGAGATACAGGATCTCATCCTTGGTAAAGTGTTTTTCGATCCGATAGGCCAGTATCGCTTCCTTGATTTTCCGTTTGTACGTCCGGGCCGGGGTCAGGAAAAAGGATTTGGCCACCTGCTGGGTAATGGTACTCCCCCCCTGGACGATGGTGCCGGCCTTGAAATTTTTCAAAAAAGCCCGGAAAATACTGTAAATATCCACACCCGGGTGCTCGCGGAACCTCGAATCCTCGGCAGCCACGAATGCATTTATCAGGTCTTTCGGCATCTCTTCGAGGGGGATCACGATCCGCCGCTGTTTATACAGCTCACCGATTTTTCTTCCGTCATCCGAAAAGACGCTGGTGACGGTTGGCGGGGCATAATCTTCCAGCGACGTAATCCTGGGAAGATCTCTGCTGATGTAGTAGTAAAGCCCGCCCAGGGCGCCGGCCGCGACCAGCAGTCCCACGATAAGGGCGATGGCCGACCATTTGAAAAAAGAAGCCCAAAAGGACTTCTTCTTCCGTTTCTTTATAATATCGGACGTACTCTGTGTTTTTGTCATATACGGCAACTTATTATCAAATTGTATGTGTACGGACGAGTCCGAGTCAAATGTGTATTCAATTCAATACCAAATAATCCCCCCGATGACAAGACCCAATCCCGACTTCCGGAGGGGGCTGGGCAAAGAAAAACATTGACTTTGACGGTAAAAAAAGCTAAATATAAAAGTTTTAATTGCTTGATTTTCAAAGGAGATTTTCTTGATGGAACAGCTTGACTTTGACAAAGGAGACGGTCTGATTCCGGTCATTGCGCAGGAGCACAAAACCGGCGAGGTCCTGATGCTCGCCTATATGAACAGAGAGGCGCTTTCCGAAACGATCGAATCCGGCAAGGCGACCTATTACAGCCGGTCCCGGAACAAACTCTGGAAAAAAGGGGAAAGTTCCGGCCATGTGCAGGTGGTTCACGAAATACGGACGGACTGCGACAGGGATACAATTCTTCTGAAAGTTGAGCAGGTAGGCAAAGCCGCCTGTCACTTGGGATATTCAGGCTGCTTTTTCCGAAAAGCCGACAAAAACGGGACATTTGCCACAGTGGAAGAGAAAATTTTTGACCCCAAAGAGGTATACAAGTAATGGATAAAATACTGAAACTCGGAATCCCCAAAGGAAGCCTCCAGGACGCCACAATTTCCCTTTTCAGACGTTCGGGATGGAAAATCAACGTCAACGGCAGGAGCTACTTTCCCAGCATCAATGACGACGACATCGAATGCGCCCTCTGCCGGGCCCAGGAGATGTCCATCAACGTGGACACCGGGGTGATCGATGCCGGCCTTACCGGCAGGGACTGGATCGCAGAACACCAGTCGGACGTGCATGTGGTCACCGACCTCGTGTATTCCAAAACCAGCGCCAAACCGGCCAGGTGGATTGTAGCAGTGGCCGGGGACTCCCCGATCAACAGTATCGAGGACCTCGAGGGCAAAACCATCTCCACCGAACTGGTCCAGTATACCAAACGGTACTTTGAAGAGAAAAACATCAATGTGAACGTCAAGTTTTCCTGGGGCGCCACCGAAGCCAAGATCGTATCCGGGCTTGCAGATGCCATTGTTGAAATAACGGAAACCGAAAGCACGATACGGGCCCACAACCTCAAGGTAATCCATGAAATCATGGAAACCAACACCCAGTTCATCGCCAACCGCAAAGCCTGGGAAACTCCGGAAAAGCGGCGGAAAATCGAGCAGATCGCCATGCTGCTGCAAAGCGCGCTTGTGGCGGAAAAACTGGTGGGCATCAAGATGAACGTTCCAGCCGAACTCATCGAGAAAGTCATTCCGCTCCTGCCCAGCCTGAACGCACCCACCGTGGCCTCCCTGTATCACTCGGACTGGTATTCGGTGGAAACGGTGGTGGACGCAAGCGTGGTGCGGGACCTGATCCCGAAGCTGCTGAAAGAAGGCGCCGAAGGAATTATAGAATACCCATTGAACAAGGTGCTGTAAATGAACGATCTTGAACCGGCCCGAAGATGCGAGGGCATCACACCGTTCCTGGTCATGGAGGTCCTGGAGAAAATCCAGAAGATGGAAGCGGCGGGCAAGGAAGTGGTTCACATGGAAATCGGGGAGCCGGATTTTCCCGTTCCCGAATGCGTATCCACCGAGACCCTGGATGCTCTGGAGCGCCATGAAACCGGCTACACCCACAGTCTCGGGGACATCCGGCTCAGAGAAGCCATTTCCAGATGGCACCGGGACAAGTACGACACGGATGTCGATCCGGACCGGATCCTTGTGACATCCGGCACATCCCCTGCCATGCTTCTCTTTTTTTCGGCCTTTGTCGATCCGGGGGACGAGATCATACTGTCCGATCCCCATTACGCCTGCTATCCGAATTTCATCCGGTTCGCCCGGGGGGTGCCGGTAACGGTGCCCGTATATGAAGAGGAAGGCTTCCAGTACACCACCGCCGGCATCAACGAAAAGCTTTCGGACCGGACAAAGGGCGTGTTCATCAACTCGCCGTCCAATCCCACCGGGAACGTCATGTCTGCGGAACGGATGAAAAAAATCGCAGCCCTTTGCAGCGACAAAGGCATTCCGCTGATCTCGGACGAGATTTACCACGGCCTGGTATATGAAGGGAAAGAGCACTCCATACTCGAATTCACCGACAATGCCTTCGTGTTCAACGGGTTTTCCAAGCTTTTCGCCATGACGGGCCTCAGACTCGGATACATCATCGCGCCGAAACCGCATATCCGGACACTCCAGGTCCTTCACCAGAATTTTTTCATCTGCGCCAACTCCGTAACCCAGAACTGCGGCGCCAGGGCGCTTATGGAGTCCGGAGAAGAGACATTGAAAATGAAAGAGACATACAACGAGCGCAGGAAATACATGATCAAGCGTCTCAGGGAAATGGGACTGGGAATTACGGTGGAACCGACCGGTGCGTTTTACGTGTTTGCAAACGCAAAACATGTATCCAATGATTCGTTCGCCCTTGCCCTTGATATCCTGGAAAAACAGCACGTCGGCGTGACACCGGGCATCGGATTCGGCGCCAACGGGGAAGGGTATCTCAGATTCTCTTACGCCAATTCCCTTGAAAACATCAAAAAAGGACTGGACCGGCTCGAACCCTATTTCAGCAAAAGACAATGATTATTAAAAATGCAAGTTTCATCAAAAGCGCGGTTCAGCCGGATCAGTATCCAGAGGCCGAACTGCCGGAGTTCGCTTTTGCCGGCCGTTCCAACGTGGGCAAATCCACACTGATCAACACGCTGACCAACCGGAAAAAGCTTGTCAAGACAAGCTCTAACCCCGGATTTACGCGCCTTGTGAACTTTTTTTCGATCCGGACCGATCTTGCAACCGATCTGGTGTTCGTGGATCTTCCCGGGTACGGGTATGCCAAGGTATCCAAAAACATCCAGGAAAAATGGGGCACCATGGTGGAAACATACCTGTCTTCCCGGACAACACTGCGGTCGCTTGTCCTTCTGGTGGATATACGGCGGGGATTTCAGGAAAAGGAGTACGATCTTCTCGAGTGGCTTTTTGCCAACCGGATCGACTGTTTTATCGTTCTCACCAAAGCGGACAAACTCTCCCGGCAGAAACAGCAGAAAGCCCTTGCGGCCACTGCAAAAGACCTGGGAATGGACAAAAACGACATCATCCTCTTTTCCGCAAAAGACCGGAACGGAACAGACCGGGTGCTGGATAAAATTCAACGATTGATACCCGTAGAGAATATATGAATCATTTACAACAGGACAAGGCGGATTTCAAATCCGGATTCGCAGCCATCGCCGGCGCGCCCAACGCCGGCAAATCAACTCTGCTCAACCGGATACTGGGCCGGAAAATTTCCATCACTTCCAAAAAGCCCCAGACCACAAGAGACCGGATTCTGGGTATTTGCAACCGGGCGGGCTCCCAGATGATTTTCCTGGACACCCCCGGCATCCACAGACCCAGGGGGCTTTTGAACGAAAAAATAGTAGAGCAGGCGTTCAGGGCCATCAAGGACGTGGACATCATCCTTTTTATCAAAGACATGTCATCCCGTCAAACCGGAGACGAAACGGTGGTCATCGACCAGCTGAAAAAAGAAAAAAAGAAGGTGATCCTTGCATTGAACAAAATCGACCTTGTCAAAAAGACCGAGGTGTACCGGACCGTGGACCGGTTTCGGAATCTGGCCGATTTCGCCGCCTGTGTACCGGTCAGCGCGGAGAAGGGAACCCAGGTGCCCGAACTTATGGATGAGATCGAAAAGATTCTCCCGCCGGGCCCCCCGCTTTTTCCGGAAGATACTCTTACGGATGCCTCTTTGAAATTTCTTTCCGGGGAGATGGTGCGTGAAAAAATCTTCCGGCTAACCGGTATGGAAATTCCCTATTCGAGCGCGGTTACCGTGGATGCATTCGAAGAAGAGGCAAAGCTTGTCCATATCCATGCAACCATCCATGTGGCGCGGAAATCCCAGAAAGGGATTCTTCTGGGCAAGCAGGGCGGAATGATCAAGCAGATCGGGGCAAAAGCCCGGAGGGATATCGAAAAAATGACGGGCAAGCGGGTGTTTCTCGAACTTTTCGTCCGGGTGACCCGGGACTGGAACAAAAGCGCAAGACACCTGGATGAAATGGGGTACTGATCCATGGATGATTCCCTGTTTTTCCGTGAAAACGAAAAATTTTTGAAAAAAGAAAGGGACAAGGCCAGAAAGCTTCGGGCCAGCCAGTGGTGGAAACGCAAACGCTCCGGCGGCGTCTGTCATTACTGCGGCGAAAAGTTTCCCCCTGCCGAACTCACCATGGACCACCTCATTCCCGTGGCAAGGGGGGGCAGATCCGAAAAATTCAACCTCGTTCCCTGCTGCAAAAACTGCAATACCAGGAAAAAAAGCATGATTCCTGTGGAATGGGACGAGTACATGCGCGCAAAAATTACAAACCCCGAAGGGAACGGTTCAGGGGACTCCTGAAATACACCGGACAATACCGCAACTCTTTTGCCCCCGATTTCGCCGTTGCTTTTGTAACCGTTCACGGTTTACAGTTGTCGGTTCGCGGTTAAAAAAACCAAGGTAGAGGAAAATTATGGGGTCCTCTTTTGAAGATTTAGATGCGAAAGAATTAATTCAAGAATTGAAATCAATATCCAAAATACTTCAATCGTTGCACAGTTCATTGAAAAAACTGTGAACTGTGAACCGACAACCGTGAACGGTTACATGGTTACATCTATTTTTTGCTGCAAAGCCTGTGAATGGTCTGGGCGTGCCATTCTCCCCGGCCTGAAAAAGTCGGCTGGCCGAGATTGATCAGGTACTGGGCGACTTCATCGTACGTAGCCCCTTCGGCTCGCATGGTGTTAATAATCTCCATAATCCGTTCTCTGGGCAGCAGCCCCACATCCTCGGTGTTTTCCGTTTCCGGGGAGAAAGAGCGGCTCTGCTGTTTTTTACGGATTACGGCCCGTCTTTTCCCTGTCTCCGGCTGTGTTTCGGGAGCGGGTGAGTAAGACGCCGGCTGAACCGGCTCATCAACCGGATTCTCTTGAACCGGCCGGTTCTCTTCCGGGGCGCTTCCGACCGCGAAATGCAGATATCCGACAATTTCTTCCATGGCGCTCGCCTGACGCTCCAGCATCATGTTGGTTTTCTCCTGAACGCCGGCCAGGTATTCCTGGTTTTTGGCAAGACCGTCCACCAGGGTGGCCAGATTGTCAACGGCTTCCGCCAGCAGTGCCATGGCAGGTTCTTCGGTTGGGGGGGGGTGGGCATTG
>JAIPEK010000127.1 GCA_021737205.1 Desulfarculaceae bacterium | reverse complement strand
CTTTCTCGAAGCCCTCTATTCAAGGGCACTGGAAGATCTCGGCTACAACGTGGAAGACCCCAAAAAACTGGCAGGCCCCATATTCTACAAAACCATGGCCCTCGGGGACGTGGATTACTGGGCCAACGGCTGGTTCCCGCTCCATGACGAATTTCTGCCCAAGAATTTTGATGAGAAAGGCGCCATGGCGGGTACGGTTGTAAAAGCCGGCGCTGTCCAGGGATACCTTGTATCCAAGGAACATGCGGAAAAATACGATATCACCTCCCTTGAAGACTTCAAAAGAGAGGAGGTCAAAAAAGCTTTTGACGCCAATGGAGACGGAAAAGCGGATCTTGCGGCCTGCCCTCCCGGATGGGGATGTGAGAAAACCATCGGCTTCCACATGGACACCTACAACCTCAGGGACCACATCAACCTGATCAAGGCTGGATACAGCGCCACCATGGCGGACGCGATCGCCAGATACAATGAGGGCGACCCGATATTCTTCTATACCTGGACCCCGAACTGGACCGTGTACAAACTCAAACCCGGCAAGGACGTGGTCTGGATCAATGTTCCCAAAATCGTTCCCAAAGAGGGACAGAAGGGACTTGAGGACGCAATGGTAGCCGAAGGCCTGACCGGAACGGTAACCGATCCCTGTAAAATGGGCTTTGTAGCCAACGACATCCGTGTTGTGGCCAACAAAGACTTCCTCGACAACAACCCGGCTGTAAAAACCATGTTCTCCCTGATGTCCGTTCCGCTCAACGACATCGCGGCACAGAACAACCGGATGTTCCAGGGCGAGGACGACCAGGAAGACATTGAAAGACACGCAACCGAGTGGATCGAGAAAAACAGCGGTAAATACAACGCGTGGCTGGAAGCTGCAAAGGCGGCAGCTAAATAGCGTTCGCTCGAAACTTACGTTGTAGATGGACAAAAAGCCTTCCCCCCACCAGCGGGGGGCGGGCTTTTTTATTTCTATTTTCCTTTACACATGCCTCCAATTCGTGCATATAGTATCTTTTGAACAACAGACAGATTGAGTTTGGACCCATTCGGAGGCAGCATGCTTGAAACCAACGAAACATCCATAGTTCAATTCCTTCTCGAATGCAAACCGGGCATGCCCCGGGTAAAGAAGGGCTGGAGCGTGGACATAAAAGGCAATCCGTTTATTCTTCCGTCCATCGGCGGGATTACCCTGAACATAAAAGCAGGAGATCCGGCATTCCATATTGCCGGCGACCATGTGGAACCGGGAGTGAGCTGTACCGCAAACGCGGAAAAATTCATGGAGTTTCCCAATAACTCCCTGCAGCTTTATTCCTGTGTGGGCAACCGGGCAAAAATCATCTCCGGTGAAGCCAAAGGAAGCATCGGGGTGGTCACCGGCCATCACGGGGGCTCCGAGCACATCATGATCGATTTTGAACAGTCCGTGCTTGAACAGCTTAGCTACGAGGACCGGATACAGGTAACGGCCTGGGGCCAGGGACTCTCCCTGACCGGCTTTCCGGATATTCGGCTGTTCAATCTCGACCCGGAGCTTTTGGGCAAAATGGGCCTTGAAATCTCCAAGGATGGATCGCTCAAGGTGCCGGTCACCACAAAAATCCCCCCCCAATGCATGGGCTCCGGGGTGGGGGCCGCCCATACTGCAGCCGGGGATTACGACGTCATGACCAGCGACCCGGAAACGGTGGCGGCTTACAAACTCGATCAAATGCGGTTCGGTGATTTTGTGGCAATCATGGATCATGACAACTCCTTTGGCCGGGCATTCGTCAAAGGGGCCGTCACCATCGGCATTGTGGTTCACAGCGACTGCAGACTCGCCGGCCACGGCCCCGGCATTTCCACCCTGATGACCAGCCCGGCCGGCCTCCTTGAACCGGTTATGGACCCACATGCCAATATCGCCCAAATCCTGAAAATCGGATCCTTCAGAACAGAACAATAGCAGAGGCCTGAACAATGCAGAATCGATCCGGTGCCATTCTCCAGAAAGGAGTCGGCCGAAAAAGAAGAGAGAGTGTTCTTGAATATATCTATGAAAAAGATTCGGTCTACTTTGCGCAGGTTTCAGAATCCGTCAAGAAAGAAGCGGCTGCTGAACTCAGGGAACTCGGGGCCGGTCACATCAAGGAACGATTCAGGGGCATCCGGTTTTCCGCCGACCAGAGATCCTTTTATAAAATCAATTACATGTCCAGACTTCTCTCGCGTGTACTCGCCCCGTTAAAAACCTTTGAGTGCAGGGACACGGATGAACTGTACAAAAATGTAAAAAAGATCAAATGGGAACAGTTCCTTTCCCCGAAAAGTACATTCGCCGTGGTGGCAAACGTATCCAACAGCGGCATCACCCATTCCAAATTCGCCGCCTACCGGGTCAAGGACGCCATTGTCGACTACTTCTCGGACAGGGCCGGTAAAAGACCCGGCGTAGACACGGATGATCCCGATCTTGTGATCAATCTTCATGTAAAAGACGATAAGGCCGACATCAGTATTGACGCTTCCGGCGGGGCCCTTCACAGGAGAGGATACAGGGAGGAAACCGTTGCCGCACCCATGCAGGAAACCGTTGCCGCCGCGATGATCCGGCTGTCCGGCTGGGACGGCACCACCCGGCTCCACGACCCCATGTGCGGTTCCGGCACGATTTTGTGTGAGGCGCTGATGCACAACAGCAGGATCCCGGCAGGTGTTTTCCGGAAAAAATTCGGTTTCCTGAAACTGCCGGACTACAACGAGTCAATCTGGGAGAGCGTGAAAGCGGAAGCCGATTCAGGGATCACGGAAACCCGCAAAGGACTTATTTCAGGAGGCGACTTGTCCCAAGAGGCGGTGAATGCATCAAAAACAAACCTGATGGGGCTTCATTACGGCAACCGGGTGGAAATTGAGAAACAGGACATGAAGCATGCAGGGCCGTTCAACAATATGGTGATCATGACCAATCCGCCCTACGGCATCCGCATGGGAAAAGAGCTTGATCTGAAGCGATTTTACAAGTCGCTCGGGGATTTTTTCAAGCAGAAATGCAAGGGATCCGAGGCCTATGTCTATTTCGGCGATCCCGGGTTTATCAAGAGCGTCTCCCTGAAACCGTCATGGAAAAAAGAACTGAGGCTGGGCGGTCTGGACGGAAGGCTTGTGAAATACTCGCTTTACTGAATTCTTTCTTTGATATTCCCTGGGAAAAAGGGGGTTGATCCAGTGGGAACGATTATCTTCAAGATCATCATTACATGCATTGCAGCCTACTGCCTGATTGTTGTTCTGGCCTATTTCTTTGAAGAAAAAATGATGTTTTTTCCGTCAGGGCAATTCAAAGATTGCCCCGAAGCGGACGATCTGGGTGTTGAAGCGGTCCGGACGGACGGCTGCCGGTATTACGCCAGGAAAGTCGAAAACCCGTCTTTCCGGATGATTTTCTTTCACGGGAATGCCGGATGCGCCTGTGACCGGATGTATTTTATCGAAATGTTCAAAGAGCTTGACGCCGACCTTGTGGTATTTGAATATCCCGGTTATGGAGGTGATTCACAAAAACCTTCGCAACAGGTGATCCTTGATGAAGCGATGCGGCTTCTGCACCATCTGCAAAACGAAACTTCCGCCCCTGTTCCCACCTATCTTGCAGGCGAATCTTTGGGCACCGGCGTGGCCACACGTCTTGCCGCAGAAGGCGGAGCGGCCGGGCTGATTCTGATCTCACCCTACACCTCCATTACGGATGTGGCTGCCGCCCATTACCCCTTTCTGCCGGTCCGGCTGCTTTCCAGGAACCGCTTTCCGGCCGAACGCTGGGCCCGGACAGTAACTGTTCGACCATCGCGTTTCACGGCAAAAACGACTCCATCATTCCCATCCGGTTCGCCAGGGATCAGGTTGCCAACTTCAAGGGAGAAGCCGTTCTTGTTGAATTGGAAAATACCGGCCACAACGATATACTGGTAACCGGCCGCCGGCTGATCCGCTCCCGAATCGAAGGTTTCATCCACACTCACACCGGCACCTGAATTACTGCCGCCTTTCACGGAAAACGGGAAATCCACAAAAACAATTTTCGTAGGCGTTCACGGAACGTTGAAATTGGAAATTGGAAATTTGGCCTTCATGCCCGACCTTACCCTTCTCCCCAATTTCTACTTTCCAATTTCAAGTTTCAAGCCGTAAACGCCTACAGATTTTCAATTGACACCTCTTGATGAAACATAGTACATACACTGCAATATTTGGTAATGGTGCAAGGCGGCTTGAAAAAGCCGTAAAAGGGAACCCGGTGAGAATCCGGGACGGTCCCGCCGCTGTAATCGGGGACGCTCCCTGCAACAAAGCCACTGCAGGCCATTTTCAATCCGAGGTCTGTGGGAAGGCGCAGGGAAACGGATGATCCGCAAGTCAGAAGACCTGCCGTGCACTTTGAATCTTCCCAGGGAGATGGCAAATCCCGGGGCTGACACATATATGTCGGTTCCGGTTTTTTATGCCGGAACACTCAAGGGAGGCAAATATTGAAAACCCAGATCGAACTTGCCGCGGAAGACACAATCACATCTGAAATGGCCACGGTTGCCGAAAACGAGGGACTGTATCCGGAAACCGTAAGAAAACGCGTCAAAGCCGGAGAAATCGTTATTCCCTGCAACCGGCTGCACAAAAACATGAACGTAGCAGGCATCGGCAAAGGACTCAAAACAAAGATCAACGCATCCATCGGGACCTCTTCGGACCGTATCGACCCTGAGCTTGAAATCCTCAAAGCGCAAGCCGCACAGGAGGAAGGAGCGGATACGCTGATGGAACTGTCCGCTGACGGTGATTTTGACGGCATAAGGAGACAAATCATCAAGGCATCCTCGGTTCCGGTGGGAAACGTTCCCCTGTACCAGGCGTTCAAGGAAACCGCCCGAAAATACAGGAATCCGGCGAAACTTGACACCGAATTCCTCTTTGACCTGATCGAAAAACAGCTGGAAGACGGGTTGAGTTTCATGGCGATCCACTGCGGCATCAACCGGTACACCGTGGAGCGGCTCCGGAACCAGGGGTTCAGATACGGGGGCCTTGCATCAAAGGGAGGCACGTTCATGGTCTCCTGGATGGAGGCCAATCATAAGGAGAATCCCCTTTATGAACAGTTTGACAGAGTCTGTTCCCTGATGAAGAAGCATGATGCCGTACTCAGCCTCGGCAACGGTATACGGGCCGGCGCCATCCATGACAGCCACGACCGGGCACAGATGGCGGAAATGATCATCAACTGCGAATTAGCTGAAATCGGACGGGATCTCGGCTGCCAGATGATGGTGGAAGGACCCGGCCATGTCCCACTTGATGAAATCAAAGAGAACATCATGCTCGAGAAGGTCATGAGCAAAAATGCCCCCTACTATGTTTTAGGTCCGCTCCCGGCGGACACGGGTGCCGGCATGGACCATATCACCTCGGCAGTGGGCGCTGCTGTTTCCTCATGGCACGGAGCGGACCTGGTTTGCTACATAACACCTTCCGAACATCTTGCTCTGCCTGATGAAGAGGATGTCAGGCAGGGAGTCCGAACGGCGAAACTGGCGGTTCAAATCGGTGATATTGCAAAATATCCGGAAAAACGTGATGCACAGAAACAGGCGGCAATGGCCCGGCGGGACATGCGCTGGGACGATCTGGACGCCAGTTTGATGTTTCCCGGTATTGCGCGCGAGAAACGTCTTGCCGGAAATTCCGCGGAAACAGAAACTTGTTCCATGTGCGGAGATTTCTGCGCCATGAAAAAGGGGATGGAAGTATTTCAAAACAGTATTAAAAAAGACAAGGTACATGCCGGAGAGATCTCATGAACAAAATCACGGAAACCATTTCAAAAATTAAGCAAACAAACGCGACCGTTAAACAGGCGGCACTTGAAAGACTTGCCGCCCAGGCCCGTCCCGCCGGAAGCCTGGGGATGCTGGAGAACATCGGTGCCGGGATGGCGGCCATCAAAGGAACCCTTGACGTAAGACTGGACAGAAAAGTGATTGTGACCTGTGCAGGCGACCACGGTGTGGTGGTAGAAGGAGTGACCCTTTACCCACAGGAAGTAACCCCGCAGATGGTGGAAAACTTCGTCAACGGCGGTGCATCCATCAACGTCCTTGCCCGGCACGCGGGAGCCGATGTCCGGGTGGCGGATTTCGGTGTCAATTATGATTTTGACCCGGACTTCCCGATCTTTCACAAGAAAGTCCGCAAAAGCACGGACAATTTCACCAAAGGTCCGGCCATGTCGCGGCAGGAAGCGCAGGAAGCAATCACGGCAGGGATCGAGATTGTGGAAGAGCTGCAGAACAATTCCGCCGTGGACATTCTCGGCACCGGGGATATGGGAATCGGCAACACCACCCCTTCTTCCGCGGTTATCGCCGCATTTTCCGGCATCGAGCCGGAGAAACTCACCGGCCGGGGTACCGGCATTGATGATCAAATGCTGGAGAATAAAGTCCGGGTGATCCAAAACGGGCTCGACATGAACAGAGTGGACCCAACGGATCCGATCGGGGTTTTGTCCAAGGTGGGAGGATTCGAGATCGGCGGCCTTGCCGGCCTGGTGATCGGGGCGGCTGCAAACGGGATACCGGTGGTATGCGACGGGCTCATATCCACGGCAG
>JAIPEK010000126.1 GCA_021737205.1 Desulfarculaceae bacterium | reverse complement strand
CGGAACTGACGCAGGCCATGTTCCGCTATGATCTGCTGGACCGCAAACCCTTTGTCCGCGTGATCCACCGGGATGCACTCGCCTTTCTGGAAAGCACGGACAAAATGTACGATGCCGTAATCATGTGCCTGCCGGAACCCACCACTTTTCAGCTCAACCGATTTTTCACAGGATCGTTTTTTTCCACGGTCAAACAACACCTGGCGCCCGGCGGTGTGTTTTCTTTTACTCTGCCCGGTTTTGACAATTATATGGCATCAATGGATGCCAAAATCCTGTCATCGGTGTACAACACCGTCAGCCTGGTGTTTGAAACAACCGAACTTTTGCCGGGAGGCCGGATTTTCTTTCTTTGCTCGGATGAAGACATCCGCACGGATATCCCTTCTCTTCTGGAACACAAAGGCATATCCACCTCTTACATCGCCTATTATTTCAGCGGAGATATCACCCCGGAACGCATGAACTATCTTGATTCCCGGATCGACGGGTCGATCCGGGAAAATTCGCTTTTGCGCCCCACCCTGATGACCCTGGTCTTTTCCAGATGGTTCACCCTGTTCTCGGGGCATCCGGCGTTTTTCTTCAGCGGTGCCGCCCTTTTCCTTTTCGTGTATTTCTTCCGGATCACCCGGGCGGACTTTGTGCTGTTTTCCACTGCTTTCGCCAACATGGGGTCGGAAATTCTCGCCATATTCGCTTTTCAGATTTTCCTGGGGTATGTGTACATCAAGGTGGGCATGATCGTGACGGCTTTCCTTGCAGGACTTCTTCCCGGAGCGATCCTGGGCAGACGTACGAAACCGAAAGATCCGAAAAAAAGAATCAAGACTTTGGAATATCTGGTCATCTTCCTGATAATTCTCTTTGCATTGGCGATATATCAGGCCGGAAGTTCCATCCCGGATGCCGGATATTTTTTGTTCGGATTTTCTCTTTCTTTTGTCTGCGGTTTCCAGTTTTCAGATATCCTCCGGTATGCAGGGGACAAAAGCAGCCGGGCGGCATCCGCTTTTTCAGCCGACCTTGTCGGGGCCGCGTTCGGGGCGCTGCTCACCAGCACCCTTTTGATTCCGTACACTGGACTTGCCGGAGCGGCCGGGGTGCTGATCCTCCTGAAAATCGTAAGCCTTGCCCTCTTTCAAAGGAAAACCTGAGTCCTGCTGTTTTTTCTGTTTTATTCAATCGACTTTTCTTATATGATAGGATCTGAAAACAATACAACCCGGAAATCCTGCTTGCCAATGAGTTTTCCGTATCACCGAAATTCAGGTTGACGATGTTCAGGATCAGACCATGAAACAGATCACCAGAAGAGAAATGTTGCGCACCGCAGGTACCGGTCTGCTCTGCCTGTGGGCCTATCCTGCTTTCTGTTTTTTCCCTTTTGAGAAAAACGCACACGCCGCCTCCGGACCGTCCGATATCACCGGCCGGATATTCAAAAACGACGCCCCGGACAAGTTGTGGAAATGGTCCAAAGAGGCGTTTTACTATACATCAGCAGGGACGAACCGGGTGGCGTGCGGCCTGTGCCCCAACCAATGCGTGCTGTCCACCGGGGACAGGGGCGTGTGCCGATCCCGTGTACACATGAACGGCCGCCTTTATTCCCTTAGCTACGGCAATGCCTGCGCCGCCAATGTGGACCCTGTGGAAAAAAAGCCGCTTTTTCATTTTATGCCGAAAACGAGCGCCTTTTCCATTGCAGCGGCCGGATGCAATTTCCGTTGTCTGAACTGCCAGAACTGGGAAATCTCCCAGGCAAAGCCGGAAGATCTTCGCCATCAGGATCTTTTTCCTCAAAAAGTGGTCGAAACGGCACAACAGTATTCCGCAGCTTCCATTGCCTACACCTATTCCGAAGCCGTGACCTTCTACGAATACATGTATGATACCTCTTCTCTTGCCCGGGAAAACGGCATCCGGAACCTGCTGATATCCAACGGGTATATCAACCCCGGACCGCTGTCGGATCTGTGCCGGGTCATCGACGGTGCCAACATCAACCTCAAGTCGTTCAGCGACGATATATACCGCAAACTCAACGGCGGCAGGCTCAAACCCGTACTCGACACCCTGAAAATCCTTCACCGAAACCGGGTTCATTTTGAAATCACCAACCTTGTGGTTCCCGGATATACGGACGATGCGGAAATGATGAAACGGATGTGCGCCTGGATCCTGGAAAATCTAGGGCCTGACCGCCCGCTCCATTTTTTGCGTTTTTTCCCGAAATACAAACTTAACCGGCTGCCGCCAACTCCGGTGGATCTTTTGGAAAGCTTCCGGCAGACCGCCATGGACATGGGCATCCGGTACGTGTACCTGGGCAATGTTCCGGGACATGAAGGCAGTCACACCTTCTGCCACAACTGCGGAAAGGTTGTCATTGAAAGAAAGGGCTACCGGATCGACACGGAGCAAATGAGAAACGGAACCTGCGGATCCTGCGGGGAAAACATCCCCGGCGTATGGAAATAAAGATTATGAAGGCAGCCGGATTTTCCGTTTGTCCGCATCCGGGTGCCGGCGGTAGAGAATCGCCACATGCCCGACCATGCCGGCCACACAGGCATCGGTCCTTTGTGCGATTTCCTCGGTGAGTTCCTTTTTAGCCTCTTTTTCCTTGAACTCCACGAACTTGACCTTGATCAGTTCACTTGCCTCAAGGCTTTCTTTTATTTCATCCAAAAGAGCGTCCGTAATGCCTTTCTGACCCACGGCGGCAGCCGGGTTCAAATCGTGGGCAAGCCCCCTGAGATATTTGCGTTGCGATCCTTTTAACTGTTGTTCCAAATTATATCCTTTTTTGTATAAAGAGCCTGTGTCTGTTTACCATGAAGCGCATGAAGGTCATGAAGAAAAGCCTGGATGGCTTCAGACACTTCATGGTGCTTTTTGTTCAACTAACAAATGAATGTCGTGGGGGGTATCCTTTTTTTAGAGTATATCTTCTTTCACATACGCCACTGCATTTTCAAACAGCCGGATTCCCACCGGGGTGGTTTTGAAAAGTTCGTCCGCCTTTTCATGTTCCTCTTTTCGCTTGAGCACGGATTTTTGTCTTGTCCAGTCCGGGTGATTGGTAAAATGATTGTACGCCTCCGGGTGGGGCATCAGGCCGAACACCCTTCCGGTCGGGTCGCAGATGCCGGCAATGTCGTCCGTGGAGCCGTTGGGGTTGAGCGGAAACTTCCCGGCGGCAGGGTTTCCGCTTTCATCCGCGTACCGGAAAACGATCTGGTTGTTTCGGGACAAAGATTCCAGCACCTCTGGAGGCGCCACGAATTTGCCCTCCCCGTGCCGGACCGGGAAATCCGCCGCTTGAATCCCTTTGGTATACACGCAGGGGGATTGAGAATTGCCCGAAAGGCGCACCCACTGGTCCCTGAAGTTGCCGCAGTCGTTCCAGGTGATGGAGGTGCTTCGTTCGGTGTATTGTTTCTCCAGAGCCGGTAGCAGTCCCAGGTTCACAAGGGTCTGGAATCCGTTGCAGATGCCGAGAACAAGACCGCCCTTTTCCACGAACGAGGCCAGTTCATCCCCTAGATGATTTTTCATTTTCAGCGCCTGGACGACGCCTGCCCCGTGATCATCCCCCCAGCTGAAGCCGCCGCCGAACGCGAGGACATGATACTCTTCCAGGCGCTCTTTTCCATGAATCAGCGAATTGATATGAACCCGGGACGCCTCGGCTCCTGCAAGCTTGAACGCATAAGCGGTTTCCATGTCGCAGTTGAGGCCGAACCCGGTCAGTACCAGTGCGTTAACCGTTGTCATATCATATCTCCGAATGGTTGGGTAAAAGCTCTTTCAAGGTCGGAAACCGGAATGTCGCATATCCTTTTTCCGTCACGCCCCGCAATTTTGAAGCTCGAGTGTTGATCCGTGATGTTTCCGGCTTCTGAACAGGCAAGTCCTGAAAACAGTTTGTCAAAGGTTTTCCGGTTTTCCGGTGCCACCGTCACGATAAACCGGCCTGCGGATTCGGAAAACAGGATACGCTCTTCGGTCATGGATTCCGGATCATCAACCGGCACGCGGGAAAGATCCAGCTCGAGCCCGAGTCCTCCGCCAACGGCGCAAAGGGCCGCATGCACGCCGAGGCCGCCCCGCATCACGGCATGGCAGGATTCCACGATTTCATTGGCAATCGCCTTTTCAAGCGCCCGGTACAGAACCCGGAACCGGGCGGTATCCACCATGGGCACATTGACCCCGGTTTTCCCGAAAAGTTCGTAATATTCGGATGCACCCAGCTC
Source organism: Desulfarculaceae bacterium (assembly GCA_021737205.1). GTDB lineage: Bacteria > Desulfobacterota > Desulfobacteria > Desulfobacterales > Desulfobacteraceae > JAIPEK01. The sequence continues at coordinate 2,448 of JAIPEK010000126.1, read as the reverse complement.
GTCCGCCGTTACGCCGACCACGTACACGATATCCCCTGCCATCTTGGGGTCCATGGTCACGCATTTTTTCACATCCTCAACCGTGCCGGTGACGGAAAACTGGACCGTCTCCAGGGCCGACACTTTGCGGGTCTCCCCGTATTTTCCGGCCAGGTGGCCGTCCACGTACATGCTGTCTTTCCCGGAAAGAAGCGGAATCCCGTACGCCATGCATGCATCCTTGAGTCCCCTGCAGGCGCGGACCAGCTGGGCCGCCTTGAACTTTCCGTCCGGGTTTTTCAAAGGATCGTACTGGATGTTGGGCCAGCAGAAGTTGTCCACCCCGCCCATGTGATCCAGGCTGCCGCCTACGCTGATCATGCGCCGGGCTGCCTCGTCAATGGTGCAGGTCATCATGTGAAAGGCATCTATTTTAGAGTACCAGGGAAGGATCGCCTGGGAAAAGGCAAGCCCTTTTTCGGACTCCAGCACCGGCCGCAGAACCGCCGCATCCGAGGGCACGTTGCGGTGAACGCCCACGAGCGGTTTGACTACGCTGCCTCCCTGGACCTCATGGTCGTACTGCCGGGTGATCCACTCCTTGGAGCAGATATTGGGCCTTGCCAGCAAATCAAGGATCAGTTTGTCATAATCCTGCGGAGTCGACAGCACCGGCTCGGTAAGACCCCTGAGGGAAGGCGGAATCCAGTCGGCTTCAAACTCCCAGTCCGGGAATCCCTTTTCCAGCAAATCCATGTCCACGTATGCGCAGATCCGGTCCCCGTATTTGATGTGAAGTTTGCCTGTGTCCGTGTACTCCCCGATCACCGTGCTTTCCACCTCGTGTTCTTCTGAAAGCGCCATGAACTCGTCTATGTCTTCGGGCCGCACTGCAATGGTCATTCGCTCCTGGGATTCGGATACCCAGATCTCCCACATGTCCAGGCCTTCATACTTGAGCGGCACCCGGTCGAGCCGGACCTCGCATCCGTTGCTGATCATGGCGGACTCGCCCACGGATGACGAAAGCCCGCCGCCGCCATTGTCCGTGATAAACCGGATCAGTCCCCTGTCCCGGCAGATCAACAGAAAATCGTGCATCTTTTTCTGGGTGTACGGGTCTCCGATCTGAACGTGGCCCGCAGGGGTGTTTTCCGAGTATACCTCCGAGGATGCGGTAACGCCGTGGATGCCGTCCTTTCCCACGCGCCCGCCGCTCATGACGATGAGATCGCCCGGGGAGGTTTTCTTCTCATGGCTGGGAGAATCGTTGACGGTTGCCGGCATGATCCCCAGTGCCGTGACGTAAACCAGGCTCTTTCCCATATACGAAGGATCGAACAGGGTCTGGCCGAATGTGGTGGGCACCCCGCTCTTGTTTCCCCCGTCCTTGACCCCCTCCACGATGCCGTCCAGGAGGCGTCTCGGATGCAGCGGCGGCTTCATGGGCCCCTGGTAGTCGATTTCCCCCACACAGAACCCGTAGCTTCCCATGATCAGCCTCGAGCCCTTGCCGGTGCCCATGGGGTCCCGGTACACGCCGACGATCCCGGTGATGGCGCCGCCGTAAGCTTCCATGTTGGAAGGGGAATTGTGGGTCTCGCCGGTGATCACGTAATTGTTCTGCTTGTCGAACCGGCCCACGCCTGCATTGTCCCAGAGCACTGACACCACCCAGTCCTTCTGTTCGGCAAGTTCCAGGGTTGGCGCCTGGATGTACTGTTTGAAAAGGTTTTTTTCAGTGACCCCGGCCCCTGTGGACAGATCCGTGTAATGGAAAACGCCCCTGAAGGTGTTGTGGTTGCAGTGGTCGCTTCTGGCCTGGGAAATGTACTCCAGTTCCACATCCGTGGGGTCGACGAGTCCCACCGATTTTCTGGATTCGCGCACCGTTGGATCGTTGAAGTACGACCGGATCACCGGGATGTCGTTGACATTGAGTGCCAGGTTTCTCTCGTCGCTGATCGCTTTGAGGGTTTCATCCGAATCCATGGAGAGGGTGTCAAAGGTGGGCACATGGTCGAGGATCACCTTGGCAGGCTGGATCTTGTCATCAGTCTCCATCCATTCTTCGCGTGAAAACACTTTCCACTGCTGGATGATGTCGTTGGCCAGAAGCTCTTTTGCAATGGTTTGCGTATCCTGCCGGGAAAGGTTCTCTCCCTTGAGGCAGTATCGCGAAGAGGTATAGATTCCCTCGCCGGATTTGAATTCTTTCCCCAGAAGATCCTCTATGGCCTCCGCCGCCGTGCTTGCCGGATTGTCCCGGACTCCGGGCCGGAACCCCACCCACACCGCATAGTCGAAATCGATGTCCAGAAAGCCCGTTGCCGAAATCTGGATGACCGGGTTGGTAAACACGGCATCCCGGACATACGACAGCTCTTTCTCGGATAACTCCGACTCGATCAGCAGGATGTTTGTGGACCGGACCGTCGAAATATCGATGGAAAAATAGTCACGGGCCTT
>JAIPEK010000003.1 GCA_021737205.1 Desulfarculaceae bacterium | reverse complement strand
CTCTGTGTCATAAACCTCTTGAATACCGAATAGGCCGGATCGTATGAAGACATTTCTCTTTATTTACAATGCGGTTATCAATACCATCTTTTTAGTGGGAATTCCGGTGATTTTGCCGCTTGCCGTTTTAAGCCCCAAGAGGCGCCCAACCTTTTTTCGACGACTCGGATGTAAAACCGGTATTCCTGAAAAAGAGCCCGGCAAAAGGCGGCTTTGGATACATGCCCTTTCGGTCGGGGAGGTTCGGTCTGCCTGTCCCCTCTTAAAGTCGTTCTCCGACACGGAAGATGATTTGGAGATCATTTTTACGGCCACCACAAAAACCGGAGAAGCAACTGCCAAAGAACTTTTTTCAGGCCCCATGTTCAGTCAGGTAAAAAGGGTGGCGTTTTTCCCGTTTGATTTCAATTTTGCAGTCAGCCGAGTTTGTTCCCTGGTGGGTCCGGATGCTGTGGTTATTGTGGAAACAGACCTTTGGCCTAACTTTCTAGTGAATTTGTCAAAACGGAAAATTCCTGTTTTTCTGGTAAACGCCCGGCTTTCAAAAAATTCATTCAAGGGATATGCCCGGCTGAGCTTTTTGTTTTCCTACGTATTGTCGTGTTTTTCAAAGATCGGGGTGCAGACGGCTGATGACCTGGACAAGTTTCAAAGGCTTGGTGTGGCACCGTCCCGATTGACGATCACCGGAAACATGAAGTTCGACCAGCAGATATGTGAAGAGTTGCCCCGTGAAGTGACCGTTTTTAACGATCTTTTAAAAACCGACGACCAAACACGGATACTTGTTGCCGGAAGTACCCATGAAGGGGAAGAAGAGATTGTGATCGAGTCTTTTTTCAAGCTTCGGAAAAGGTTTCCCGGTCTTGTGCTGATCATTGCTCCCAGAAATCCGAAAAGGGGTGTGAAAATTTCCAGGATGCTGCAGAAAACGAATACGGAGCATCTTTTGACAAGCCGGCTTTTTTTGGAGAAACCTGCCTGCAAAATTTTCATTGTTGATCGGATGGGCCTTCTGTCCCCACTTTATTCCATTTGTGACGCGGCCTTTGTGGGTGGATCAATGGTTAAGCAAGGGGGACATAATCCACTTGAAGCCGCTGCATGGGCGAAACCGGTTCTCTTTGGTCCTCATATGGACGACTTTGCCGAAGCAGCCGAACTTCTGATACAAAACGGGGCGGCCTGGCAGGTGAAAGACGGGTCGCACTTTACGGAAAAAGTAGAGTTTTTGCTGGCGAACGAGTCCCTTAAACAGAAAATGGGAACATCCGGCCGGAAAGTGTTTCTGGAAAATCAGGGTGCTGTTTACAGAACCGTTGACATACTGGAGGAGGCGAAAGTTGTTTAAGCGGATACGGCAGCTGGCTGAGAAAAAGGTCCTTGAAACGCTTTCGGCGGATTTTATTCCCCGGCCGTTTTCGTTTGAAGGGCTGCTTGTTCTTTTGTCAAAGATGTACCGGGCGATTGTTATTGCAAGACTCAAGGCCTTTGAAAGCGGGATGCTCAAAACGGCAAAAGTGCCTTGCCCGGTTATTTCAGTGGGGAATGTGACGGTCGGCGGCATGGGGAAAACCCCCATGACTGTTTATATTGCAAAGCTCCTTGAAAAAGCGGGGAAAAAACCGTTGGTACTCAGCAGGGGGTATAAGGGAACATATAAATCAAGGACTGCGGTGGTCTCGGACGGCCGAAAAATTTTTATGCACTCTTCTGAAGCCGGAGATGAACCATTTATGATGGCAAACACCCTTAATTGTCCGGTGATGGTGGCCCGGGACAGGGCAGAAGGAGCTGCAGCCGCATGGGAAAAATTCAAACCGGATGCCGTTATCCTGGATGATGCATTCCAGCATCTTCGTCTTTCAAGGGATCTTGACATCCTTTTATGTGATTTTGAAAAACCTTTGGGAAACAATCGGCTTCTTCCTGCGGGAAAACTGCGGGAACCGTTTGAAAAGGCTGTCAAAAGGGCGGATATCATCGTCCTTACCCGATCTCCCTGTTTAGAGCTTTCGGCCGAACCGAAATCGCCTCAAGCAATAAGCCGACTCCTTTCAGACCGGCCTGTTTTTTTTACAGCCCATGCCCCTTACCTGTATCTACACCAGCTCTCTCAAAAAAAGGCGGAAGAATCCTGTGTCTCTGAAGGGCTTGAGTTGCTGGCGAATCAAACCTGTGTGGCATTTTCCGGCCTTGCCGACAACAAGGGGTTCAAAACGAGCCTTGAAAAGTTGTCGATTGCGACAATAGAGCACCTTGAATTTCCTGACCATTACAGGTATAAGGAGGCTGATATTCTGATGGTGCAGCAGGCAGCGGAAGCTCTTGCTGCGGATTGGATTGTCACTACGGAAAAGGATTATGCAAAAATACCGCCCGGCATTGAATGGCAAGGCAATTTTGCCGTTATCGGAGTGAAAATCGTGTTTGTGAATAATGAAAACAAGTTTGGCTCATTGATTCAAGAGCAGGTCAAGGTATGACGGAAGATAGAATATACCGTTTGATACGGCTTGCGTTCATGCTTATCGGGAAACTGCCGGCAAGCGCGGCCGAGTATGCGGCGGGTGCCATCGGACGGCTATGGTTCAGACTCGACAAAAGACACAGGAGAGTAGTGCTTGAGAATCTTTCCTTTTCTTTTCCACAAATGGGAGAGACCGAGCGGATCCTGCTTGCCAAAAGAGTGTTTAAAAACATTGCTGCCATGATTTTTGAAATCGGCTGGCTGTACCGACTGCCAAGGAAGCTGTTTGAAAAGTTCTTTGATATAAAAGGCATTGAAAATCTTGAACAAGCCCTTGAAAAAAATAAAGGGGCGATTGTATTGACTTGCCACATGGGAAACTGGGAGCTTCTGGTCACGGTGGCCGCCATGACCGGATATCGTACCAATGCCGTTTACAGAAAGCTTGATTTTGCTCCTGCCGACCGGTTCATCCTCGAGGCCAGGCAGCGGTTCGGGACCCGTATGATCCCTTTGAGGGGGGCCAGCCGAAAACTCGACTCCATACTTGAAAACGGAGAGCTTGTGGGAACCCTCCTGGACCAGAACGTGGACTGGTACAAAGGCGTGTTTGTCGATTTTTTCGGCAGACCCGCCTGCACGAACAACGGCCTTGCCGCACTTGCCCTGAGAACTCGATCCCCTGTGGTGCCTTTATACATTGTAAAAGAGAACGGAAAATACAAAATCGAATTTTTGCCGGAAATCCCCTTGACTGTGACCGGGGATCGGATCAAGGATATCGAGAATAATACCCGGCATTTTACCAAAGCGATTGAATCGATTATCCGGCAATATCCGGATCAGTGGTTTTGGGTGCACAACCGGTGGAAAACAAAAAACTATTGTCTCTTGTAAAAGCTTGAAAGGAGATGGGACTTAGGAACTGCATGGCAATGATGGACCTGAAAGATAAACAAGGGGGGGGAATTCTGGTGAGGGCCGCCAACTGGGTGGGAGACGCCGTGATGACCACCCCGGTGATCCGTGCCGTTAAAAAGAATTTTCCTTCCTCCCGTCTGACCCTTCTTGCAAAGCCGTGGGTTGCTCCTGTTTTTGATCACAACCCTTATGTGGACCGGGTTATGATCTACAAGGAATCCGGGCGGCATAAAAAGGGCCTGGGCACATTGCGGCTTGCCAGGGATCTCAGGCGTTCGGAGTTTGATCTGGCGGTCCTGATGCAGAATGCGTTTGAAGCTGCTTTGATTACATTTTTGGCGGGTATTCCCCAAAGGCTCGGATACAACACCGACGGCAGAGGGGTGTTGCTGAACCCGGCCATTCCCCTCAATCCCGGTTTTAAAGAGCGGCATCTTATCGATTATTACAGGCAAATCGTCAAAAAGGCAGGGTTGATCGATGACGGTCCGCATCTCCACCTTTTTTTGACAGATGAGGAAAGGGCGGGGGCAGAGCAAATACTTGCAGAGAACGATATAGACCCCACGGGCGGGATAATCGGCATTAATCCGGGGGCAACCGGGGGAAATGCCAAAAGATGGTTCCCCGAACGGTTTGCAAAACTTGCGGAAAGGCTTTGTGATACCTACGCCACAAAAGTCGTGGTATTCGGTGGACCTGCGGACAGGAAACTGGGGGAATATATCCGCTCGCTTTCAAAGGACAAGTGTGTGAATCTTGCAGGGAAAACCACGTTGAGACAGGCGTTCGCTCTTATCGCCCGGTGTGCGGTGTTTATCACCAATGATTCCGGACTGATGCATGCAGCAAGTGCACTTGATGTCAACCAGCTCGCCCTGATCGGGCCCACCGACCACAGGGCGACCGCACCATACGGCCTGAAAGGCGGTATGGTGCGCTCGCCTGTGCCCTGCAGTCCTTGCCGGAAGAAGGAGTGTCCGGTTGACCATAAGTGCATGAAGGGGATCGGTGTGGATATGGTGTTTGAAAAGGCGTGCTTGGTTATGGATAAACTGGAAAGCCGAAAGGAAGGTTGTGCTGTTTGAATCCGTGAAAAGAATCCTGATTGTAAAGCCGAGCTCACTCGGGGATATCGTTCACACTCTTCCATTCCTGAATGTGGTGAAAAAACGGTTTCCGGATGCCCAAATCGACTGGATCGTTGCCAGGGGACTGCATCCCTTTCTACAAAACCATCCCATGATCGACAGACTCTGGATCATTGACAAAGACCGGTGGAAAAATTTGCGGCGGCTGAAAGAGACGGCCGCAGAGATCAAGCAGCTTGCAGCCCGATTGAAAAAAAGGCGGTACGATGTGGCGGTTGACCTTTCCGGCATCCTCAGAAGCGGCCTTTTAACTTATATCTCCGGGGCGCCGATCCGTATCGGTTTTAAAGAATCGGACGAAGGAAGTCCGTTGTTTTATACCCATAAAATTCACGGCAGTATGCGCATACACGCCATTGACAGATATTTGAAAATCGCTGCGTTCATGGGCTGCGGCACCGGGCCGGTAGAGTACCCCCTGCCGGAATTTCAGCCGGCAGGGCACATTTCAGCGAAACTTCCTTCCCAGTATGCTGTTATGAGCCCGTCCGCAGGAAAAGAGGCCAACCGGTGGCCGGCGGAAAGGTTCGGAGATCTTGCCGCAAGATTGCCGGTGCCGGCGGTGGTGATCAGCAGTGCAAAAGAGGCCTTTATTGCAAGAGAGGTTGTGAAACACAGCCGGGGAAATGCTTTTTCCATCGCCGGGCAGACAGGTCTTACTGACCTTGCCGGTGTCATAGCAGGTGCTTCGTTTTTTGTCTCCAACGATACCGGCCCCATGCACATTGCAGCAGCACTCGATGTGCCGGTTTTCGCCGTGTTCGGCCCTGCAAATCCGGTAAGAACCGGTCCTTACGGTACCATTCATACCGTGATACAGAAATCCTTTGACTGCATTCCCTGCTATGCCCAAAAACCATGCAAAACATTTCATTTCCGGTGCATGGAACAGCTTACGGTTGATGATGTGTTGAACGCAATCCAAAAGCAGCGAAAATTATGAATATATCGGTGATCGTGACGACATACAACTGGCCTCGGGCTCTCGAGCGTGTGATGGAAGGACTTTTCCACCAGACCGTCCCGCCATTTGAAATCATAGTTGCTGATGACGGCTCCACAGAGGAGACCCGGGATCTTGTAGAAAAACTTCAGGAAAAAAGAGGAGATCCGGTAAAGCATGTCTGGCAGGAAGACAAGGGATTCAGGGTCGCCCGGATCAGGAACCGGGCGATTCTTCAAACTTCGGGGGAGTATGTGGTTTTCCTAGATGGTGATTGTATTCCGGAAAGACATTTTATTGAAGATCACCTGCACCTTGCCGAACAGGGTTTCTTTTTCCAGGGAAAGCGGGTGCTTGTCAACCGGTCGCTGGCAGAGGATTTTACCTCCCAGTGTACCATGGACAAAGGATATTTGATACGCCGGATGCTCAAGGGGGAGCTTGCGAATTTTCATCATGTGTTCCGGGTGCCGTTTGTCCCTGCGTTCTCTTCGGCAAGCCTTCAGGGGATACGAAGCTGCAACATGGGAATTTATGCCCATGATCTGTTTGCGGTGAACGGATTCAACGAGTCTTTTACCGGATGGGGAAGAGAAGACTCCGAGATTGCCGCAAGATTTTTCCGCTACGGGCTTAAAAGAAAACAGCATCCCTTCAGAGCGGTCTGTTATCATCTATGGCATCAGGAGAACAAGAGGGATCGGCTTGAGGAAAATGATGCACTGCTTCAGCAGACACTGGATGGTGATGGGATATTTTGTGAAAACGGCTTGGTTAAGAAAAAGAGCTTATAAATAATGGCGTTATTGAGTACGGTACTAAAGCGGATCAAAGGATCGCATACGGAAATATTGCTCTTATGGTCCACGGCTTTGGTGTTTTTTTCACTGTCCCTGGGCACGTCACCGTCAATGATTGCGGCAGCCATTACTTTTGTTGTCTGGCTGTTTTCCGAAAAGAGACTTTCAGTAAAGGATATTTTTAAAAATAAGTTGTTTTGGCCGGTAATTCCGGCGGTTTTGTTGCCCTGGATATGCCTTGCCTACTCTCCTGAAAAAAGTCTCGGTCTCGATTATGCAATGAAAAGCAAATACTGGATTTTCACGTTTATTGTCGCTGGGATGTCCCTTCGTTCCGGCCGGGTGCATATAATGATCAAAGCGTTTATATGCGGGGTTTTCATTAATGCCATTGTGGCATTGTCACAGTATACGGAACTACTGCCGATGGTCAAAGAGGGGCATCCCGGCCTTGGAGTAGTTCATACGGCGGCTTCGGTATATCTCGTCATCGGGCTGATAATGAGCGGTATGTACTTCGGAAGGGAACAGCGAATAGTATGGAAAACCTGCTGGATTCTCGTCATGGGATTTCTATTGTTCCATCTGGCCATTATGAATGGACGGGCCGGTTATCTTTCCTTTATTCTTGCAGCTCCTCTGATTGCAAATTTTATGATGAAAGAGTTTTCGGTTTTCAAAAAAGGGGTGGTCTGTTTCGTACTCATCCTGGTCGTTTTTTTATCATCCACCGTGCAGAACAGGATTGAAAACACCATCGAGGATATTGAACACAACATGGAAAAGATTGCCAAAGGAAACTGGTTTGAAAACAGTATCAAGGAGCTTCCCAGATTCTACATCTATGATTCAGCTGTCAGGTTGATGATAAAGCATCCTTTAAAGGGATTGGGAACCGGGGGACTCAAGAAATATACAGCCCGAAAAGGGCATGCCGTGGTCCATCCTCACAACAATATTTTGTATATGGGCGTGAGTTTCGGAATTGCCGGGGTTATTGTTTGTCTCTGGATGTTCTGGATAATGTTGAAGACTTCCTGGAAATACAGGCATACACAAATCGGCTGTTTTGTTTTAGGGATCGCGCTTGTCATGTTTATTTCCGGGATGTTTGATACGCTGATCATCAACAGCGGCACCAGTATTCTATTCAGCCTTGGTTACGGGTTTTTGAATCATCTGGAGAAATTGGAGTGCACCCATGGGTAAAATTTCCGTATACATCATTGCATTTAATGAAGGGGAGAAAATCCGGCCGGCTCTGGAGAGCGTCGCTTGGGCGGATGAAGTTGTGGTGGCGGATTCATACAGTACGGACAACACCTGTGAGATTGCCGAGCTTTTCGGTGCAAGAGTGGAGCAAATTCCTTTCAAAGGATTCGGAGCGCTTAGAAATGACGCCATGGCCTTATGCAGCTACGAATGGATTTTCAGTCTTGATTCGGATGAGCGGTGTACTAGGGAGGCGAAAAAAGAAATCCAGGGTATTGTTCAATCCGAGAATGCACTGGATGCCTACTATGTTCCCAGGAAAAACTATTTTATGGGAAAATGGATCAAACATTCGGGATTCTGGCCGGATTTCCGGCAGCCCCAGCTTTTCAGGAAAGGGGTGCTCAAATTTGAGAACGACCCGGTTCATGAGCGGTATCAGGTAATCAGCGACCGCGATTGCGGCTATATGAAGTCGACAATCGTTCAGATACCTTACACGGGGATTGACGAGATTGTCCGCAAAGCCAACCGGTATTCGACACTCGGGGCTGAAAAACTTGAAAAGGACGGTGAAAGACCCTCGATGCTGAAAGCGTTGCTTCACGGATTCTGGGCCTTTTTTTCACTTTACGTTTTGAAATTGGGGTTCCTCGACGGGTGGCGGGGATTTATCATCGGTTTTGCCAATTTTGAAGGAACTTTCTATAAATATGCGAAACTCTATTTCAATTCTGCATATGTTCGCTCAACAGACACGAACGGCAAAAGTGAGCTTGAGTGATGAAACTTGAAACAGCTCAAAAACGATTGGAACATTCGGGTGCAAGTTTATGACAAAATGTGCATTTCTGGTTCCGTTTTTCGGCCCGCTTCCTGACTATTTCCATTTCTGGGCCGCCTCCTGCCTGCCGAATTGCGAGATGTTTCACTGGTATGTATACAATGATCACATCAGTGAAAAAACGGTGGTCAACGATGCGGTGACCCTTGTGCCGTATACCTACGATCAAATGATATCAGACTTTGAAGAGCGTTTGAATATTCGTATACCAGGGCATTATCCCAGACGGGTATGTGATTATCGTCTCCTGTTTTATTATTTGAGAGTTGACAGGGAACCTTTGGATCAGTTCGACTATATCGGTTTTACGGATATGGACATGATCTATGGGAGGCTTGCCCGCTTCATGCCGGAAGATATGGACGAATATTCCATGATCAGTGCGGATGATGACAGACCCTGCGGTCCGTTCACACTGATCAATATTGACTGCCTCGGTCATATCAAAGCATATGAAGATATTCAAGCGGTCATGGAGTCGAAAGAACATAATTCTTTTAATGAATCCAAAACGCTCAAGGAAATAGTGTCCGTGTCCATGCCCGCTTTTTGCAGGGCAGACCCCCTGCAGCCGGCCATGACGAAAAAAATCAACCACCGACACACCTTTGCTACATGGAAAAACGGTAAAGTCACGGTTTATGACAATTTCGGGCACGGAAAAGAGGGTGGATTCTACCATTTTTCAAGGTTCAAGAATGAGGACAGGTTTAAAATCAGTGCAAAGGATGCTGCGCAATCCAGCCATTGGGTGGTCTGTAAGTTCGGAATAACAAGGCGGGACTCCGTGTGGAGTTTTTTTAAACCGGTAATTTCTCTGTTCATATAAATCAGGGAATGCGAGTAAACAGTAACTTTACCAGAAAAGAGGATACGAAAAAAGCAAAGATGTTGAAAAACCTGTTCAGCCGTTCTCTTAAAAAAACAGGAAAATCTGAAGGTGAAAATTCCTTTCTGCCGGAGGATACGGAAAAGTGGTCCATCGGCATTTACGAAGGTGAGACCCCTTTTCAAATTCAACCCTGCCGGAAAGTTTCCAATCCCGTTCTCACGGCAGCGGATGTAAATGATGCTGACGCCTCTTTTGTGGCAGACCCTTTCATGATCCGGCATAAATCTCTTTGGTACATGTTTTTCGAGGTGGATGTTCGACGGAAAGAAGGCAATATCGGTAAAATCGGCCTTGCCACGAGCCCGGACGGGCTTGAATGGCAATATGAACAAATCGTGTTGGCAGAGGAACACCATCTTTCTTACCCGTATATATTTAAATCCAAAAACGATATCTACATGGTGCCTGAAACCAGGAGCATTCGTTCGGTCAACCTCTACAAAGCGGTTGATTTCCCTTATAAGTGGAAGTTTTTGCAAACGATGATCAAGGGACGGCGGTTCGCGGATAATACTTTTTTCAGATTTGGCGGCCTGTGGTGGTTATTTACGGATTCAGGCAATGCCACCCTCAGATTGTATTATGCAGAGGGGCTGTTTTCAGCAAAATGGAAGGAGCACAGGAAAAGCCCTGTTGTCAGAAAAGATAATTCCATGGCAAGGCCCGGCGGGCGCGTCGTCATGCACAACGGCAAGCCGGTCAGGTTAGCCCAGGACGGCCTTTCCGGGTATGGGAGCGGGGTGCGGGGGTTTGAAATTGAAATATTGAGCCGGTCCGACTACAGGGAGAGGGAAATACCTGGCCCGGTTATCGGAGCCTCCGGTGTCGGATGGAACCGTTCCGGAATGCATACGGTGGATCTCCACCGGATTTCCGGTAATTACTGGTTTGCATGTGTGGATGGATTAGGCGGATAAAAATTATGAAACGACTTAAGAAATATATCGGAAAATTTGGCTTCAAAGGTTTTTTGCTCTATTTGGCCAGGAAAATCAAATGGCCGGAAACGGTCACTGTCGGATTGGGATTGGCCGGAACCGATACAAAGATACGGTTGCGGTCATTCAGTTCGGATATCGATGTTTTTGAACAGATTTTTATTGATGAGGATTATCGGTTTGATGTGAATTTTGAACCGAAAACTATTGTGGATGCAGGTGCGAATATCGGGCTTTCAGCGATATATTTTGCTCTTGCGTTTCCCGGTGCCGATATTATGGCCCTTGAACCCGAATCTACGAACTATGAATTACTTGAAACCAATACAGAGGAATTCCCACATATCACTCCCATAAAAAAGGGCCTTTGGTATAAAAACAGCCGATTGAACATCACCAATCCGGATGAAGCGAAGTTTTCATTTAGCCTGGAAGAAAATGACAAGTCCCCGGATGCTGTAGATGGCGTTACGGTAGACTCGTTGATTCAGGAACACGGTCTTGAAACCATTGATATTTTAAAAATCGATATTGAAGGGGCTGAAAAAGAAGTCTTTGCAGAAAAACCGGCTTGGCTTTCCAGAGTCAAAATAATATTTATTGAGCTTCATGACAGCAAAAAAATTGGCTGCAGCCGTGCTTTCTATACAGCGGTAGATCCTTATGTCAAGGAAGAATTGCGTCAGGGGGAAAACGTGGTGGTCATAATGGAAAATTGATAAAATGGGCGACCTATAATGTTCAACAATCGTTTAAACAGTTTTGAGTGCAGTTCCGTACAAGTCTTGTATCCGGCTGCAGACGGTATCTATGGAATATAGGTTCGCCACTGTATTGTGGGCCTTTTCAACCCTGTTCTTAGCAGAATCCCGGTTTGCAAGGGTTTCAGACATCATGAATGAGAGAGCATCTTTGTTTTCCGGTTCAAACAAAAGGCCGGTTTTTTCGTGTAAGATAATATCCATGGTTCCCCCCACTTTTGATCCGATCACCGGACACCCGGCATACATGGCTTCCAGGAGGGACTGGGAAATCCCTTCCACTTCGATGCTTGCCAGAACTTTACAGTCAAACGCCCGTAAATAGGGCCACGGGTTTTCTTTAAAACCGGTAAAAAAGATCCGGTTGCTTTTATATTCGAAAAGGCCTTTTAAATGGTGTTGAAGTTCCGTATCCCCGTTCCCGACAAAGACCAAGTGATGGTTCAAGAATTTTGAGGAGATCTGCAAAAAAGCCCTTGCCATGCATTCAAGCCCCTTGTCTTCGGATATTCTGCCCACATAACCGATGAATCTTGCGTTTTGCGGGAGGCCCAATTCTTCGGCAAGGGCCTTCCTGGCCCTTTCATGTGACGGCAGGTCCTGCGGCGGTACAATGCCGCTGGGAAAGGTTTTTACACGGTTCGAGTCGAGGTTCATCGTTTCGATCAGGTGGTCGGTGGTGTAGCGGGCGGTGGTGAATACATAATGGCACAGCCTTTTGTAAAGGAGCCGGTTGTACCATGAGGGTTTCACTTTTGCACTGATGTGCCTGGACAGGATGACAAGCGGTATGCTGCTTCGCCATGCAGCCGCCAGGGCAATTTTTGAATCCATGTTCCCGTGGGTGTTGAGGACGTCCGGGACGGCTTTCCGGAATACGTTGCAGATGGTCATCATGTCCTTGATAGCACCGGTCCGGGTGAAATCCACTGGAAATACCTGCCATTCCTGTTCGGCGGCCTTCCTTGCAAGGGGGGAGTCGCCGGGCGCGATGATAATGATGCGGTGCCCCTGGTCTGCCATCCATCTGGACTCGTTGAAGATCCGTCTTTCAAGCCCGCCCCATTGCCGGTGGCAGGTGGTGTGAACGATCGTGTATGCGGGAAAAGAGGGCACGGTGTCAGGTCTTGGAAAGTTTTTCTTCGATTCTCCTGATATCTTCGGGAAGATCTATCTCCGGCGAGTCGAATTCTGTAACCACCACTTTTATCCTGTAACCGAATTCAAGGACCCGCAGTTGTTCAAGTTTTTCCACGTTTTCGTACTCTCCCCGGGCAAGAGCTGCGAACTGATCCAGAAAATGTTTTCTATAGGCATAAAATCCCAGGTGTTTATAGTACGCCGTATCTTCCTGACCGTCCCTCGGGTACGGGATCTGCGCCCTTGAAAAGTACAGGGCGAATCCGTTCCGGTCAAAGACGGTTTTAATGTCCTTTGGGTCTGTAATCTCCCGTTCGTCTGTGATCCTGAAGGCGAGAGTGGTCATGTTAACCTCTGGTTCAACGGAAAAGGGGGCGATGAGTTCGTCAATGGTCATCGGATTGAACACGGGCTGGTCCCCTTGGATATTAACGATGATTTCATCATCCGGCAGATCTATCAGACAGGCGCATTCGGCCACGCGGTCCGTGCCGGATCGGCATTTTTCCGAAGTCATGACGGCCCGGCCGCCGAAAGCCTGGACGGCTTTGACTATACGGTCGTCATCAGTGGCCACGAACGCCCGGGTGACAGACTCGGATTTCATGGCCTGTTCGTAAACCCTTTGTATCATAGGTTTTCCCCCAACCGATATCAGGGGTTTGCCTTCAAGTCGGCTTGAGCCGTATCTGGATGGTATAATGGCGACGGTCATCCGATTACATTCTCATGAAAAGGGATTTCGCCCTGTCCGGGGTCATGATGTTCTTCCAGTTCGGCCCAAGACAGTTCTCCCAGAGCGGATCGAGCCCGAGGGTGACGGATACCATTGTATCGATCTTTTCTTCATCAAGCCCTTTGACCAGATTTCCGGGAAGCTCGATGTTGTTCTTTTTCATCATTTCCCTGAATTCGTTCACGTGTTCCGGATAAAACTCGTCCAGGTAGTCGAACACGATGCAGCATCCGATACCGTGATGGGTGCCGAGCACATAAGACAGCCCGTAAGAGAGGGCGTGGCACGCGCCCACCTGGGAGTAGGCGATGCTCATTCCCCCGAAAAAGGAGGCCATCATCAGCTTGTCGTCACTCTCAGGGTCCTCGTGAAAAAATACCTCCCGGCATAGCTCAATTGCTTTTTGAGCATATGATTTGCTGAACTGGTTGAGATAAGTGCCTTCCAGGGACTCGACGCAGTGAATGTAGCAGTCCATGCCGGTGTAGAACCACTGGTCCCGGGGAACCCCCTGGAGAAGATCGGGATCCAGAACCACCTGGTCGAATACCGTATAGTCCGAGTTCAGCCCCAGCTTCTTTTCAGGGCCCGTCAAAACGGCTGTTCTGGAGACCTCTGCGCCGGTGCCGGACAGGGTGGGGACGGCTGCATGATAAACCGCAGGATTCCGGATCAGATCCCAGCCCTGGTACTTCTCGGATGAGCCCGGGTTGGTGAGCATAAGAGAGACGGATTTGGCAAGGTCCATGGCGCTGCCGCCCCCGATGCCGATAACCCCTGCTGGCAGGATGTCGGAAAATGCCCGGACCTGGTCGGTAAGCCTGTCCACATACGATGTTTTGGGCTCGTCATCCACATTCACCCATAAGAGCATATCATTCTCTTTTAATGGTATCCGCTTTTCAAAGGAGGTGTTCCTGAATACGTCATCGGTCACAAACACCATCCAGGAGGTAGAATCCTTTCTTCTGACGTCAAGGATATCATCGAGCTGTTCAAAGCATCCTCTGCCGAACATCACATTGTTTATCAGTTTAAAGTTCCGGTACATGGTTATCCTTTAAATACGGTATGAAGTTTTTCAATTCGATTTTCAATATCTTCTTTAGTCCATGACAGCATGATCTGCATCGACAGGGCCCGTTTCATGACGGCATCGGATTGCTCCAACCTCACTTTTGAATAGTCCGGGACCTGTTGTAAAACTTCGAGCGGAAGTCTTGCGGTTCGTTTCATCTGTTTCAGGTGGTGCCAGTTCGCAAAGTAATGCCAGTTGTTCCGGTACCAGTACGGACAGGGGATCTGCTGTTCGGAAAGTTTTGCAGCGGTTTGGGCGGCTTTGTTCTCATCCGGCAGAAAAAAGGTTAAAAAGGTGGCCGTGTCTCCGCTCGCGTCCGGTATGGTCCTGAAGGAAACTTCCGGATAGGCCTCGAGAGCCTCTTTGATTATCTTTTTGTTTTCCCTCTGAAGTGAAATAATCTGATCAAGTTTTTCAAGCTGGGCAACTCCCACTGCTGCATGCAGTTCGCTTGTCCTGTAGTTCAGTCCCATTACGGGATGGTCGTCCGCTCCCCTGTCGCTCCCCCCTAAGTGGTCATGGCCGTGGTCGGAGTACTGGTCCGCTTTTTGATAGAGCTCTTTGCCGTTGGTGACAATGGCCCCGCCTTCACCGCAGGTAACGGTTTTAACAAAGTCGAATGAAAAACACCCCATATCCCCGAAAGTGCCGAGTGACCGTCCATTAAAGAAGCCGCCCACCGACTGGCAGGCGTCTTCTATGAGAACAAGCCCCCTGTTCCTGCAGAAGTCCCTGATTTCATCAATTCTTGCCATGGCTCCGCACATGTGGACCGGGAGTACGGCTTTGGTCCTTTCCGTCAGAACCGAGTCAAGCTTCTCCGGATCAAGACAGAGCGTGTCATCGATTTCTGAAAAAACAGGAACGGCACCGGCGCTCAGCACAGCCTCGAACGTGGCCACAAACGTAAAAGGGGGAACAATTACCTCATCTCCGGCCCCGATGCCGCATGCGGCAAGGGCGGTGGAAAGTGCGGCCGTCCCGCTGGAACAAAGATGTGCGAATCCTGCGCCGGTTATTTTTTTGAGTTTTTCTTCGAACCGGACGGCTTTGAAACGGCCTTTTCTGGAGGGTTCAAAACCGTACCTGAAGAGGATGCCTGTTTCAAGAACCTCGTTGACCTCTTTTCGCTCTTCATCACCAAAAATTTCAAAACCCGGCATCAGCGCCTCCTTTATCAATAGATTAGCAGAATATGATGCTGCATAAACAGTCTAATTAGCATACAATATGCCGGTATTGCAAGACATACCTCGTTTTAATCATGTTGATCATTTCGGTTTTTTGATATATAAGATGAGATTCATGCTTGAGTTCTGTAAATTTTTTAAGGAGTGGGCACCAAAGAGTGGATAAACCTATGGAAAATATGAATACAAAACAAACAAAAATCGGAGTTGTGGGTGCTGGAAGCTGGGGCACCGCGCTTGCAAAACTTCTTGCGGATAAAGGATTTTCTGTCGACCTCTGGGTCTTTGAAAAGGAAGTCAGGGAACGGATCGAAACTGCTCGGGAAAACAAACTTTTTCTTCCCGGTATAACACTGCCGGACCGGATTACCCCGTACAATGATATAGAAACCGTGGTAGCAGGTAAAGATATTGTTCTGGTAGTGGTACCCTCCCACTGCATGAGGGAGGTGGCCGGCAACATGAAGCCTTATATTTCAAAGGATTCCATTGTGGTGTCGGCTTCCAAAGGTATTGAAAACAAAACGCACCTGACCATGCTCGGCGTCCTCGGTGAGCAGCTCGATTTTATACCCCGCAACCGGATGGCGGCGCTGTCGGGCCCGAGTTTTGCCAAGGAGGTGGCTGAAAAGATCCCCACTGTTGTCGCAGTGGCCTCTTCAAACCCGGAGACGGGGAAGTACATTCAACAGGTGTTTTCGTGCCCGACTTTTCGAGTATATGTGAATGATGATCCGGTGGGTGTGGAGATCGGCGGTGCCGTGAAAAACGTGATCGCTATCGCGGCAGGGATCTGTGACGGCATGAAACTGGGGCTGAATCCCAGGGCGGCCCTTATTACAAGGGGCTTGACCGAGATGAAACGGCTGGGGGCCAAGCTTGGTGCTGATCCATTGACACTGGCGGGACTTGCCGGTGTCGGGGATCTGTTGCTCACCTGCACCGGTGAGTTGAGCCGGAATTATACGGTGGGGAAAAAAATCGGTCAGGGCCAGAAAATCGAAGAGATCACAGCGGAAATGCGAATGGTGGCAGAAGGGGTGAAAACCACCCGGTCAGTGTTCAACCTGGCACGGAAACTCGGTATCGATCTTCCCATATGCAACGAGGTGTACTATGTTCTTTTTGAAGGCCTTGATGCCGGAAAAACCATTGAAAGATTGATGGAAAGGGACTTGAAACACGAGCTTGAAGGGGTGATTTTTTAACCAACGGCCCGTGTGACGGCTTCTGCGGCCATGCCTGCTCCCCCCTGGTGTTTTGTGATATATTCGACAGCCGTTTTTTTGCGGTCTGTTTTGTCAGGCGGGCCGTTTTCAAGGACCTGAACGATATGGGCTGCCGCCTGCCGCCAGTTGCGTGCTTTGAAAACGACACCGCTTCCGAATATTCCCGGCCCCACCCATTGAAAATCATCCGTGAATGGGCCGGTGACGGTGGGGACGCCAAATACGGCGGGTTCCACAAAGTTCTGCCCGCCAAGCGGTTTCAGGCTGCCTCCGACGAATGCCGCATCCGCATGCGCATATGCCGTTTTAAGTTCGCCGAATACATCCCAAAGGATTACGCTCCCCGGTCCTGCGACGCCTCGCAGCCGGGACTTTACCGTCCAGTTGAAGCCGAGGCGGTCAAGATGCTTTTGCCATTGTCCGATCCTGTGCATATGGCGGGGGAAAATCGCAATACAGGCATTCGGGCAATTTTTTGAAACTTTTTCCAGAAGTTTTTCCACAAGCCGTTCCTCTTCGGCCCTGATAGACGCTAAAACAACAAGCTTTGAATCCGTCGAAAGGAAAACTTCCGTCCCGGCCGGGAGGGTGTTGTTTTGGGGGAGGGCATCGAACTTGATATTGGGTATCAGGGAGACGTGACTTTTTTTAAAGATCCGGGCGAATCGTTTCATGTCATCTTCTGAAGTGGCAAGGATCCTGTCCGGAGCAAGCTTTGACCAAATAAACGCGGTTTTGGAAAATTTTTTAAAGCTTTTGGGGGAAAGTCTTCCGTTCACGATAAAAATCTTTGTGTCCCTCTGTTTGAGACAATACAGAAGGCCCGGCCAGATCTCGGTTTCCAGAAGCACCATCACTGACGGACGGATTTTGTCCACCGCCCTGCCAATAATTTCAGGCATGTCAAAAGGGCACCATTCGGTATTTACCTTGAGTGCGGAAGATACTTGGCAACTCGTGGCGCACCGATCGATAATTTCTTTTCCCTGGTCGGTGGTGGCGGTCAGCAGAACGCAAAGCGGCTTTCCGGGTTGAATGGCTTTGAGTATTTCCAGGGCAAGATATGCCTCTCCGGCGGAAGCAGCGTGGATCCACAAGTCAGAGCGTTCAAAATGCACCGCGGAAACCCGTTTGTCAAATCCCTTCTTCAGTCTCGAGCTTTTTTTCAGGAAAGGAATTGCCGCTTTCCATACAAGATTGTAAAGTTTGATAAAATATACTATATAGTCCACGCGTTTCATTCGGGCAATATCTCATGATTTTTAATTATTGACAATACTTCCTGTAATGCCGGATAATAAACAGCTTATGATAAACAGAATAAAAAATCGACTGACCACGCGGCAGAAAGAGGTGGTAAGCCTGATTGCCGCCTACTGGAAAAAACTTCTGGCGGCCATGGTTTCCATGATCGTCGTGGCTGCATGTACTTCACTTTCCGCCTATCTTGTCAAACCCATGCTTGATGATATCTTTATCAAGCAGGACCGGCAGATGCTTGTCATCATTCCGATTGTCGCCATTGTGGTGTTTCTGCTCAAAGGAATCGGCACCTACGGCCAGGAGTACCTGATGAACTATGTAGGGGAGCGTATCATACAGTTTTATCGAAACGCCCTGTACCAGAGTATCATCGATCTGCCCATGTCATTTTTCCAAAAGGAAAAAACCGGCGTGCTGATGTCAAGGATTACAAATGACGTAAATGTGCTCAAAGGAATGGTTTCCAACGCGGTGACCAATGTGGTAAGAGATGTATTTACCATAATCGGGCTGATTGGCGTGATCTTTTACATGGACTGGAAACTTGCGATGGGCGCATTCCTTGTGTTACCGGCGGCCTTTTATCCGGTGGTTGTTTTCGGCAAACTCGTCAGAAAATTCAGCACCGGGACCCAGGAGGCCATGGCTGATTTGAACGCTTTTTTATATGAAACCTTTTCAGGCAGTAAAATTGTCAAGATTTTCACCATGGAGGAGGTGGAAAAAGAGCGATTCCAAAAAAAGACGGATACCCTTTTCAACCTTGAAATGAAAAAAGCCGTATTCAAAGCCATGTCCTCTCCGGTGATGGAGTTCCTAGGGGGGTTGGGCATCGCCTTTATTATCTGGTTCGGCGGCTCCAGAGTGATATCAGGAGAATCAACGCCCGGAACCTTTTTCTCATTTCTCACTGCTGTAATGATGTTATATGACCCTGTAAAGAAGCTGAGCAAGCTTAACAATACCATTCAGGAAGGTGCAGCCGCAGTTACAAGAATATATGATGTGTTGGATGAGCCCTGTGAGATTGTTGAGAAAGATGCCACCGAGCCCTTTGATGTGGATTCATTCTCAGTGAAGTTTGAACAGGTAAAGTTTTCTTATTCCAGGGAAGATGAGCCTGTATTGCAGGATGTCAATATTGAAGTGGAACAAGGGGAAATCCTTGCCCTTGTAGGAAAGAGCGGGGGAGGAAAAACTTCGCTTGTAAACCTGATCCCGAGGTTCCATGATACCACTGAGGGGAATATATACATTGGCGGCAGAAATATCCGGGATCTGTCCATCAAATCCCTGCGGTCCCGTATTTCCATCGTCACCCAGGAGCCGATTCTGTTCAATGAAAGTGTGAGGGACAATATCCGGTACGGCCGGCTTGATGCAACGGACGGGGAGATTGAAGATGCGGCCCGTGCGGCCTATGCCTACAATTTTATCACAGGTTTTCCCAAAGGGTTTGATACGGTGATCGGAGAGCTGGGCAACCGTCTTTCCGGGGGAGAAAAACAGCGGATCTGCATTGCGCGGGCTCTTTTAAAGGATTCCCCGGTACTTATACTCGATGAGGCCACATCAGCCCTGGATGCGGAGTCCGAACAGGTGGTCCAGAAGGCTCTTGCCAACCTGATGAAGGGGCGGACCACTTTTGTGATCGCCCACCGGCTTTCCACCGTGGCTCACGCCAGCCGGGTGATCCTTCTGAAAAACGGAAGAATCGTTGAGCAGGGCACCCATGACGAACTCATGGACAAAATGGGAGAATACTATAAGCTGCAGAAAATGCAGTCATCCAACAACGTAATCGATTCACGGTGTAAAGGAGAAGCGTATGAATATATCAAAGGAACTGCTTGAGATTCTCGCCTGCCCGAAATGCAAGGGGGAAGTGACACTCAAGGAGGACCATACGGGTCTTGTATGTGAAGCTTGCCGGCTGGTGTACCCGGTGAAGGACGACATCCCGATCATGCTGGTGGACGAGTCGGAACAGCTTGACAAATGAGTGTATTCAAGGAGCCGGAACCGGCCAAACTGATCATCGGCCTTTTCATGAAAGAAACGGAACTTTTTGCCGAGGTGTTTTCCCTTCTGGAAAAATCATTCGGCAGGGCGGACATGGTCGGCAGCTGGTTCGATTTCAACTATACGTCCTACTACGATGAGGAAATGGGCAGCCCCCTTTTCCGGCGGATGGTGGTGTTTGAATCCATGATTTCCCAGTACGGTCTCGCCGGTATAAAAAAGACCTGCAGCAGGCTGGAATCCCGGTATGAAACGGACGGGAAACGGCGCGTGAATATTGATCCGGGCTACCTGCTTGCCTCCCGGTTCGTCCTTGCCACCGGAAAGGACTACGCTCACAGGATCTGCATCGGCGAAGGCGTGTATGCGGACCTCACACTGATCTATAAAAACAGGGATTATACACCCCTGGAATGGACCTATCCCGACTATGCCGACCGGCGCATGCGGGATTTTCTTTTAAAGGCAAGGGCGAAGTACCTGATGGACAGAAAACGGGCGGCATCGGAGAATACATATGATTCATAGCATGACGGCATATGCACAGGCGGAACACACAATAGAGGAATTGAACGCTGCGGTTTCGATCCGTACGTATAACAGCCGCAACCTGGACACGGTGGTATTCCTTCCCGAGTCCCTCAGGTTTCTCGAGGATGGTATCAAAAAAGGCACAGCCGCTCGGCTGAACAGGGGCAGGGTGGAAATCCGGGTATCGGTTGAAAATCCCGCTTCTGATTCGGTTGCTTTCCGGATTGATGAAAAACGGGCCGAAAGCTATATCCGGGCCCTGCACGAACTCGGGGAGAAGTGCGGTGTCGAGTCCGATATCACGCTTGAGCTGTTGTTGTCTGGCCGGGACATGATCGTGGCCGAGGAAAAAGAGCAGGATCAGGATGCTATCCGGCAGGTTGTCTCCCAAACCCTTGAAATAACTCTGGACCGGGTCGAAGAAATGAGGAAACAGGAAGGAAGCGCCCTTGCAGCCGACCTGGAACATCGTCTCGAATTGATCGAAAATCGGCTCTCCCGGATCGAACAGGAGGCGGAGGCGATTCCGGCCGCTTACAAGGAGCGGCTCGAGGAAAGAATAGCAACACTCACCGGAAATGCCGCCGGACTCGATGCTGCGCGTATTGCCCAGGAGGCGGCAATCCTGGCAGACAAAAGCGATATCTCGGAGGAACTTGTCCGGGCGAAAAGCCATATACAACAGGCAAGGCAGATCATCGCCTCTGATGAACCTGGGGGAAGAAAACTCAATTTCCTGGTCCAGGAATTTAACCGTGAGTTCAATACAATGGGTTCGAAATCGCCTTCTGCGGTAATTTCCCAGTCTGTTGTAGAACTGAAATCCGAACTGGAAAAAGTAAGGGAACAGGTGCAGAACATTGAATAAGCCAAAAGCGGTAAAGACGGACCCGGGCATGGAACAGGTGCTTTTGAATATCGGATTCGGCAACACCGTGGTTGCCGAAAGGGTGGTGACCATACTTGCGCCGAATTCCTCTCCCATGAGACGGCTGAAGGATGAAGCAAGGGACCAGAACCGGCTCGTGGACGCCACCCATGGCAGAAAGACCCGGGCCATGGTCCTGACGGACAGCAACCACGTCCTTCTCTCGGCCATTCAGGCGGAAACGCTGTCCCAGAGATATTCGGCTCTTTTTCGGAGCAGGGATCCGCAGGACGGAGATAATCAATGACCGGAGGCATGCAGAACGCAAAGGGCGGAATATTTGTGGTATCGGCGCCCAGCGGCACGGGTAAAACGACACTTTGCAGGAACGTCATCAATGAGGTTGACCGGCTTTCCTATTCGGTATCCCACACCACCCGCGCGGCGAGAGCCGCTGAGACGGATGGAGCGGACTACTTTTTTATCAGTAAAAAGGAGTTCGAGGACAAGATCACGGAAAATTACTGGGCTGAATGGGCAAGGGTTCACGACAATTACTACGGCACCTCGAAGGCATTTCTGACGGAAAAGATCAATTCCGGGCAAAGCATTCTCCTGGATATCGACGTGCAGGGGGCCAAGCAGATCAAAACGGCTTTTCCCGAAGCCGTCACCATCTTTGTTATGCCGCCTTCTTTTGAAGAGCTGGAAAACCGGCTTCGAAAGCGGGGCACGGATTCGGAGGATGTGATCGAAAAGCGGCTTGAAAACGCAGGCAGGGAGATGGACCAAAAAGGATGGTATGATTTTATTGTCATCAATGATGATTTTGGACAGGCCCGCCGGAAAATGATCGATATCATAAACGGACATACCAGGTGAGTTCCGGATCGGAAAAACAGGAAATCCTGTACGGGGTTCATCCGGTTCTCGAGGCATTGAAGGCCGGCAGGCGGCGGTTTGAAAAGGTCCTTGCCGTATCCGGTGCAAAAAAGGCAAGGGCGGAAAAAGTGGCCCGACTGGCCCGCGAAAAGCACATTGAAGTGGAGTATGCGGATCAAAAACTTCTGGACAGGCTCACCAAAGGCGCTCGACACCAGGGCGTTGCCGCCAGAGTCTCTCCGTTTCCCCTCCAAAAGATGTCCCGGATTCTGGAAGAACTGGACAAAAGAACGTCCCCCTGTTTTATGCTGATCCTGGAAAATATGGAGGACCCGCGCAACTTCGGGGCTCTCATACGGACAGCCCTGTGCGCAGGGGTGGGGGAGATTTTTATCCCAAAGGACCGGGCCGTATCAGCCACCCCTTCCGTGTCGGTGAGCTCCGCCGGCGCCATGGAGCATTCGGATATTTGCCTTGTCACCAACACCGCCTCTTTGATTCGGTCCCTCAAGGAAAAAGGCGTCTGGGTGGCGGGCCTGGATGCTCAAGGATCCACCCGGCTTTATGACGCCGAGCTCAGCGGGGACCTTGCCGTCGTGGTCGGCGGTGAGCACAAGGGGATCCGTCCTCTTGTCCGTCGAACCTGCGATTACCTGCTGTACATTCCAGCAACCGGCCGGGTGAACTCTCTGAACGCATCGGTTGCCGGCGGTATCGCACTTTATGAGGCCCACCGGCAAAGAACCATAGTACCCGTTCACGGTTTACAGTTATCGGTTCACGGCCGAAAAAAAAACAGAGATTAGATTAATTCAAGAGTTAAAGTCAATATCTAAAATGCTTCAATCGTTGAATAGTTCATTGAAAAAACTGTGAACTGTGAACCGACAACCGTGAACGGTTACGAACCATACAATATACAGGAGAAAGCTGAATGACCAGAAAAATCACACTTGACCAGAATCTGAAACCGATCATTCCGGATCGGGTGGTCATCCCTTATATCCAAGGCGACGGGATCGGAAAGGATATATGGAACGCGGCCGTGCCCGTTCTGGACGCTGCAGTGGAGAAGGCGTACAGCGGCGAAAAGGCCGTGGAATGGAAGGAGCTTCCGGCCGGAGAGAAGGGGTTTGAACAGACGGGTGAATGGCTGCCCGCTTCATCGGTGGACGCCATCCGGGAACACCGCATCGCCATAAAAGGACCGCTGATGACCCCGGTCGGTGAAGGAATGCGGAGCCTGAACGTGCGGATCCGCCAGGAACTCGATCTGTATGCCTGTATTCGCCCGGTCCGGTATTATCCGCCGGTCCCGAACCCGGTCAAACACCCGGAAAAGGTGAACATTACCGTTTTCCGGGAAAACACCGAAGACCTGTATGCGGGCATCGAATGTGATTCCTCTTCGGACAATGCCGCAAGGTTGATACGGTTTGTAAAGGATGAATTGAAATGCACCATCCCCGTGGATTCGTCCATCGGCATCAAGCCCATTTCTCCGGGCAGAACCAAACGGCTTGTGGCAAGGGCGCTTCAATATGCAAAGACCAAGGGACTGAAAAGTGTGACCCTCATGCACAAGGGCAATATCATGAAGTTCACCGAAGGGTATTTCAGAAAATGGGGGTATGAAGAGGCGTTTGAAAATTTTGCCCATGATGTGATCACCGAAGACGAGGTGTTTGAGAAACACGGCGGAAAAATCCCCGATTCCCGGATCATGATCAAGGATCGAATCGCGGATATGGTGTTTGCCGAAGTGCTGCTGAAGCCGGAAAATTTTGACGTGATCGCCTGCCCGAACCTGAACGGGGATTTTATTTCGGACGCGCTTGCCGCACAGGTGGGGGGACTCGGGATCGCCCCGGGCGCCAACGTGGGAGATGAGTGCGCCGTGTTTGAAGCCACCCACGGGACGGCCCCGGATATCGCCGGAAAGGATATGGCCAATCCCTGTTCCCTGATTCTGTCAGGGGCGTTGATGTTCGATCATATGGGATGGCACGAGGCCGCCGAACTGGTGCGCAGCGGAGTCGGCCGCGCCCTTGCGTCAAAGCGTGTGACAGCAGATCTGGCCGGCGGTATCGAGGACGGGGAAGAGGTGTCATGTTCAAAATTCGGCCGAATTACAGCCCGGAAAATCTCTCAGGAGGGATAAACCGCATACTGAAGCATTTTTCCGGGATACTGTTCCCGGAGAAATGCATGAAATGCGGCCGGTATATTGATGTCAAAAGACCGGTCGAAGGCGTGCCTGTTCCTGAAGTGTTCCGGCCGTATTTCTGTCCCTCATGTCTGAAAAAAACCGGGCATGATCCGTTTGAGCCTCCGTTCTGCTCCATCTGCGGTATGAAATTTTACGGTGACCACTTGAAAAACCATCGTTGCGGAAGATGTCTCGGCTCGCCCCCGGATGCCGGCCGGGTCCGGGCGGCAGGCATGTATGACGGGGTGATGAAGGAAGCGGTGCACCTGTTGAAATACAGTGGGCGGATCGGCCTTGCCCTTCCCCTGGGGGCTCTTATGCTGGATGCATACAGGCGGTATCTTTCCGATCTTCCCCTGCCTTTGTTGGTTCCGGTTCCCCTTCACCCCTCGAAACTCGGATACAGGGGATTCAACCAGTCTTTCCTGCTGGCAAGAAATCTTTGCCGCCGGGCCGTTTCAGACGAAGGAGGCGGTAGTAAACTCTCCATCGACTGCCATTCCCTGGTTCGATCCAGGAAAACGCCTTCCCAGACGGATTTTACCGTCGAGCAGAGGAAACGGAACGTAAAAGATGCGTTTGATGTGACAAGGACCGATCATATACGGGGCCGACGTGTTGTGCTGGTGGATGACGTGTATACCACAGGCGCCACTTGCAGTGAGGCGGCCGGGAGACTTTTAAAGGCCGGGGCGGAAAGCGTGGACACCCTTGTGGCGGCACGGGCGTTTTGAAAAAGATTGACAGGCAGCCTGTTTTGATCTAACGTGATGCCCAGTAACCGGAAGATGATTTTTTCAGGAAAGACGGGGACAAAGCACCTGTCCAGGTAAGGTTTTCCGGTGCAGCCGGGTGGCCGAAACGTATGCAGGGGAATAACAGTATGGCTGAAAGGGTGTTTGTGAACGGGAACAACGTTGCAACATTCGTGTGCCCGAAATGCGGCAAGGCCAGGCGTACTGATGTGAGCAAGTTCACCGGCATGGACAAGGAGATCAAGCTCAAAGCCAGGTGCGGTTGCGGTCATTCTTATTCGGCGAAACTGGAGCGAAGGAAACAGGTCCGAAAAGAAGTGAACCTGAGAGGAGCGGTGTTCGACCGCGGCAGACGGGTTCCGGTGAAAGTGGAAAATCTGTCCAGGAAAGGGCTCAAGCTGAAGCTCATGAACCGGACCGAATTTCAAGTAGGCGACAAAGTCAAAGTGGAGTTTACCCTTGATGATGTGTCGGCATCCAAAGTGGTCCGGGAGGCCGTGGTTCGCAAAAAATTTCCCGGATCTGCGGGCGTTGAATTCGTTACCTCCGAACACTATGACAAGTTCGGTGCCTACCTGTTGTTTCATCTGGGGTAGCCGTTCACGGCTTGAAACTTGAAATTGGAAAGTAGAAATTGGGGAGAGATGAAACGAGTTATGGTTGCGAAAACTCATCAGAAGAAAAGTTTTATCTGAGTCAAGCGCAACAGAATACAAAGCAATACTTGAAAAACTCGGCCCAAAATTGAATGCGTTCATCAACAGTACAAAAGCATGAAGGCCAAATTCCCAATTTCCGTGAACGGTTACCATCCGGGATAGCAAACGCCTGTCTCCGGAGGGGAGGGGCGGTATCCCAAGGGCCGGTGGTGATGTGGACATACCATGATTATTTCTTTAATTGGCAAGACGTTTTATGAAAATATTCAGATCCCTGAAGGCGGCCACACTGCTGACATCATTTGTTGTACTGGTGTTCCTGGGTATCTCTCTTTTCTGTTCCTGGTACTTTCTGGCCATGAAGGACCATGAAGAGGAAATCGAGGCGTTCAGAAAGAATTATATCGAGCAGGAAAAGCGGAGTCTGCAAAAGGAAGTGAATCGGGTGATAAACTACATCCGGTACAGGCAGGAAGATATACGCAAAGACACACGGGATCAGATCCGGTCAAGGGTCGAAAAAGAGTTTGACAAGGAAAAGATCATGCAGAAAAAGGTTCTCGATAGGATCGAAAGTATTCATTACGGAAAGGATGATTATGTCTATGTCCTGAATTTTGACGGTGCACTGCTGAGCCACCCGATTGATGCTCTGGTCAAGAAGGATCTTTCCGCCATTGAGGACCCGGAAAGGGTAAAGGTCATAAAGGATCAGCTGGCCCTTTGTGAAAAAAAGGGGGAGGGGTTCCTCCGGTACCGGTGGATGAAACCGAGCCTGGGCCGGCGGGTGGAAAAGCTGACATTCGTAAAGTCTTATCCCAGGTGGGGCTGGATCATCGGGACCGGCGTCTATATGGATGATTTGGAATCCAAAATGGACAAGGCGAACACCCGGTTCAGGGACACATTCAAAAGGAGGCTGATTCTGGGATCAAGCCTGTTTATATTCTTTATTGTCGCCTCCTTTCTCTTGAGCGCCTTTCTGTGGCGGAAAGTGAAATTCGGTCTTGACAGTTTCCGCGATTTTTTGATCCAGTCCGCCACCGAACATACGGTCATTGACGAGAATGCACTTGCATTTTCCGAGTTTTCACAGATCGCCTCTTATGCCAACCACATGAACTTCGAACGCATGACTGCGGAAAACCGGCTGAAAAACAGCGAGCAGAAATACCGAAACATCCTGGAAAGCATTGAAGAAGGATATTACGAGGTGGATTTGAAAGGGCGGATCACATTCTGTAACCGGTCCCTTTGCGACATCCTCGGTTATGAAATGGCCGAACTGATGGGTATGGAATACAGCGATTACATGGAACTTGACAGTGCAAAGACCGTGTACCGGACCTTTAACAAGGTCTATCGGACCGGTATTTCCGAAAAAGGGTTTGACTGGAAAATTGTCCGAAAGAACGGGGAACGCCGGTACCTTGAGACTTCCGTGACCCTTTTGAAAGATAATCACGGAAATCCGACCGGATTCAGGGGAATGGTGCGGGATGTCACCGACAAAAAACAGGTGGAAGAAGAACTGACCGGGACCAAAAAGTTCCTCGAGGATATACTGGAAAGTGCCGTGGACGGGATCACAACCACTGATCTTTCGGGCAATATTGTCTATTTTTCCACAAAGATGCTGGCCCTTTTGGGGTATGACAGAACCGAGCTGCTCGGGCAAAAGGTCTATACCATTTATGAAAACGGCATTGAAGACGCCAAATATATTATGAGCGAGCTCAATGAAAAGGGAGAGCTCAAGGATCACGAGATGCGGCTTGTCACCCGTGACAACCAATTGACGGACATCATCGTCTCCGCCTCTTTCCTGAAGAATCATAAGGAGAAAATTACAGGCACCCTGGGGGTGTTCAAGGATACGACCGAAAAGAAGAACCTTGAGTTCCAGCTCCGGCAGGCCCAGAAAATGGAGGCCATAGGTACACTTGCCGGTGGAGTGGCCCATGACTTCAACAATATTCTCCAGGCCATCAACGGGTACACCACCATCATGTTCATGGACAAGGACAGGGAAGACCCGGATTACAAGAGCCTCAACGCCATCAAAAAGTCGGTTGAAAGGGCGGCCGAGCTTGTCAAAAAACTTCTGTTCTTCAGCCGGAAGATGGATACCGAGAAATCTTCCCTGGATATCAACCGCGAGGTGAAACAGGCGTTGAGCATCCTCAAGAGGACCATCCCGAAAATGATCGAGATCGAGGTGGAGCTGGAAGAATCTCCGGGTATTATTCATGCGGACCCGGTCCAGATCGAGCAGGTCATTCTGAATCTGGGCAGCAATGCAGCAGATGCCATGCCCGAAGGCGGCAGAATCATCATCACAACGAAAAATGTTTCTCTGGACAGGGAGTTCGCCCGGGCGCACATGGGATCGGCCCCGGGGAATTATATGATGCTGACGGTTTCCGATACCGGATCGGGGATTGATCCGGAAACCAGAGAGCACATTTTCGAACCGTTTTTCACCACCAAGGAAGTAGGCCGGGGGACCGGGCTGGGTCTTGCCTCGGTATACGGAATCGTGAAAAACCATGGCGGTTATATCACATGTGACAGCGAGAACGGCCTGGGAACGGCGTTTATCATTTATTTCCCACTGCTGAAGAAAGATTCCGGCCGGCTGGACCGGGAGATCAGCAACAATACCCCCAAAGGTGGCACGGAAACTCTGCTGGTTGTGGATGACGAGGAGGCTATACTCGATTTCTGCCGGGTGGCGCTCGGGCGTTTCGGGTATGAGGTGATGACCGCATCAAGCGGAGAAGAGGCCCTTGAAATATATAAAGAGAAACAGGAAACAGTTGATCTTTTGATCATGGACCTGAGTATGCCGGGCATGGGCGGGCAGCGGAGCCTCAGGGAAATCAAGGGGCTGTATCCCGCGGTCCAGGTCATTGTGGCCAGCGGATACTCTCCGGATGTACAGGCAGGCGTTCTCAAGGAAACCGGTGCGGAAGGTTTTGTTGCCAAGCCGTACCGGCTCGAAGATCTTTTGAACGCTGTTCGACGGGTTCTGGATGCAAAGGTGGTGTGAATGCTGAGAGACAAGGTGACCGCACCGGATCAGATCGAGCGGGTTGCCGGGCAGTACCGGCGGGAAAAAAAAAGGGTGGGGTTCACCAACGGCTGTTTTGATATACTCCATGCCGGTCATGTGATGTACCTGGAGAAGGCGGCCGCTTTCGGGGATATCCTGATTGTGGGGCTTAACTCGGATGCTTCGGTGAAACGGATTAAAGGACCCCGAAGACCGGTTGTTCCGGAAAACGAAAGGGCGCTTGTGCTTTCGGCCCTGTATTTTGTGGATCATATCGTGCTGTTCGATGAGCCGGATCCGGGAGAACTGATCCGAAAAATCCGCCCGGATGTGCTTGTGAAAGGGGCTGACTGGGACGAAGACCGCATTGTAGGAGGGGAATTCGTCAAGCAGCACGGGGGGGATGTGCAACGCATTTCTTTTGAATATCGGATCTCCACCTCCCAAATCATCGAGCGGATCAGAAAAACGAATCATGCCGGATAATACAGCCTCCAACGGTGTGCGCTTTTTTGAATTCGAGGTGTTCAAGCACCACACGGAAATCGTTAACGGCGTATTCACGCGCCGGGGCGGCGTGAGCCATGCCCCGTTCGATTCCCTGAACACGTCTTTTTCAACGGGTGATGACCCGGAAAGCGTCTCCCGGAACCGGCAAAGGATTGTGCAAACCCTTGACGCGCAAAGCGTGCCCGTGTATATCAATCAGGTCCACGGTGACCGGACGGTTGAGGTGGATGCCGGATCATGGGACAACCCTTTCGGGCCGCCGGCGGCCGACGGTATGGTAACGGCGCACCCGAAACGGCTGTTGGTGATACAGGTGGCGGACTGTCAGTCCGTGATGTTGTATGATCCGGTAAAAAGGGTGGCGGCCAATGTTCATGCCGGATGGCGCGGCAGTATCCGGAACATTGTCGGCAAATGCATCGAGCACATGGCGTCACGGTTCGGAACCCGTCCGAAGGATCTTTTGGCCGGGGTCGGGCCGTCACTGGGGCCCTGTTGCGCGGAATTCGTCAACTTTGAAAACGAGATACCGCCCCGTCTTCACGGGTACAGAACGGAAAAAGAAGGGGTGTTTTTCGATTTTAGGAAGATGAGTGCGGACCATATGGTTCAAAAAGGGGTAAAGGCGGCCAATATTGAACTCATGGATTTTTGTACGAAGTGCCGGCCGGACCTGTTTTACTCCTACAGGCGGGATAAGGTGACGGGCCGGTTTGCTTCGGCAATAGGAATTTTAAATTGAAAAACCCTTTCAAGAGGAACAAATGAGCAAGGATGTATATCTGACACAGACGGTAAGCGCTTCGGGTTGAGCAGCCAAACTTGATCCGGGGGTCCTGGATCGCATAGTTTCAAGGCTTGAGGTGAAGGGAGATGAAA